>JAZLIW010000063.1:0-49871 GCA_045617585.1 Eubacteriales bacterium | reverse complement strand
TGCTTCACGACCGAGGAGGAGCTGGAAGCCCTCCACGATACCGATAAAAAAGCAGAGATCAAGGCAAGAGAGTGGACCCCCGAGCTCGAGGCGGAGCAGAAAGCCGCGATGATGAAGCAGAGAGAGTTCACGATCGAAGAGGTCAAGGAGCATCTTGCCGCCGGGCATCCCTTCGTCCTGCGTATGCTCGCCGACGGCGATCCCGATAAGAAGATAAAATTCACCGACCTTATCAAGGGCACGATCGAAATTCCCGAAAACGACAAGGACGAAGTCCTTCTGAAATCGGACGGCATCCCGACCTATCATTTCGCCCACGCCGTTGATGACCATCTGATGGGTACCACTCACGTGATCCGCGGTGAGGAATGGCTGCCTTCCCTTTCCCGCCATATCATGCTCTTCCGTTACCTCGGCTTCCGCCTGCCGAAATATATGCACATCAGCCAGATCATGCGTCTGGACGAGAACGGCAACAAAAAGAAGCTTTCCAAGCGTGATATGGGCGCGAATCTTTCGGACTATTCAAAGAAGGGCTACTGCGCTGAAGCCGTCAATGAATACGTTATGACACTCCTTAATTCCAATTACGAGGAATGGCACGCGCAGAATCCCGATCTCAAGACTACCGATTTCCCGTTCAGCATCAAGAAGATGTCCGGCTCCGGCTGCCTCTTTGATTTTGAAAAGCTGAACGACGTCTCCAAGAACGTCCTTTCCAAAAAGACCGCGGACGAGATCTACGACGGTGCGCTCGCGTGGGCGGAGGAAAATGATCCCGAGCTTGCTTCTCACCTGAATGCCGATTCCGCATACGCGAAACGGATCCTCGCGATCGGACGCGGCGGAAAGAAACCGAGAAAAGACCTGACCACCTGGGCGGACGTCCGTCCCTATATCCGCCAGTTCTACGACGACTGGTTCTCCCTGATCGACGCGATCGACGAAAAATACGACCGTGAAGACGTGAGAAAAGCGCTGGAAGCGTTTGCTGCCGGTTACGACGAGAACGACGACAGTTCGGTCTGGTTCGATAAGATCAAGGCGATCTGCCCCTCCCTCGGCTATTGCCCGGAAATGAAGCTTTACAAGCAGGATCCCGCCGCATACCGCGGACACGTCGGCGATGTATCGATGTTCCTGCGCGTTGCCGTTACGGGAATGCTCAATTCCCCTGATCTTTACGAAGTCATCCATATCCTCGGAAAAGAACGCACGCTGGAACGCGTCAACGCTTTTCTGAATACTCTCTGAAAGGAGATCCCCCATGGAATCCCTGTATCTGCCGAATAACTTTCTCCACGAGATCATCGACAAGGATCTTGCTGACGGAACCGTCGATAAGATCCATACCCGTTTTCCGCCCGAGCCGAACGGATATCTTCATATCGGTTCCGCGAAGGCCATCCTCATCAACGCTTCCACCGCAAAGAAGTACGGCGGTCTCTTCAACCTCCGCTACGACGATACCAACCCCTCCAAAGAGGACAACGAATACGTTGAATCCATTCTGGAGGACCTGAAATGGCTCGGTGCCGAACCGACCGGCGGCATCTATTACGGCTCCGATTATTTTGATAAATGCTATGAGTTTGCCGTTCAGCTCATCCGTCAGGGTGACGCCTACGTCTGCGATCTTTCCGCAGACGAGATGAAGGAATACCGCGGTACGCTGACCGAGCCCGGAAAGGAATCCCCCTGGAGAGACCGTTCCGTCGGGGAAAACCTCGATCTGTTCGAACGGATGAAGAACGGTGAATTTGAAGACGGTGCGAAGACCCTGCGTGCGAGGATCGATATGGCTTCCCCGAACATCAATCTCCGCGATCCCGCGATATACCGTATCGTGCATACCTCTCACCACCGTCAGGGCAATAAATGGTGTATCTATCCTCTCTACGATTTCGCGCATCCGATCCAGGACGCGCTTGAGGGGATCACCCATTCCATGTGCTCCCTCGAATTTGAGAACCACAGACCTCTTTACGAGTGGGTGGTCGATCATATCGGCTTTGAGAAAAAGCCTAAGCAGCGCGAATTCGCGCGTCTCAACGTGACGTACACCGTCATGTCCAAGAGATATCTGAGAAAACTTGTGGAAGAAAAGCTTGTCGACGGATGGGACGACCCCCGTCTCCCCACCATCTGCGCCCTTCGCCGCCGCGGCTTCACTCCCGAGTCGATCTTTGACTTCGTGCGCCGTGCCGGTGTTGCAAAGGCATATTCCATCGTCGATATCGAACTGCTCGAGCACTGCATCCGTGAAGAACTGAACGAGACCGCGCAGCGCCGCATTGCCGTCCTTGACCCCGTCAAGGTCGTCGTGACGAACTATCCCGAGGATCAGACCGAATACTTCGAAGTCTCCAATAACCCGCAGGATCCCGATGCCGGAGTCAGAAAACTCCCCTTCACGAGAGAACTGTATATCGACCGTTCCGATTTTGCAGAGGTCCCCCCGCCCAAATTCTTCCGTATGAAGCCGGACGGAGAGGTTCGTCTGATGGGCGCTTATATCGTGAAGCTCAACGAGATCGTCAAGGACGAAAACGGTGAAGTCAAGGAACTGCGCGTGACCGCGGATCTTGAGACCGGATGCGGCAATCCCGCGGACGGCAGAAAGATCAAGGGGACCATCCACTGGCTCTCCGCTAAATACGCGATCGACGCTCCTATCATGCTCTACGATAAGCTCTTCACGATCGCGAACACCGGTGAGATCCCGGAGGATAAGACCTACGACGACTATCTCAATCCCGATTCCGTGATCTGCCTTTCCTGCAGCAAGGTCGAACCTTCTCTTGCGGACGCAAAGCCCGGTGAGAGATTCCAGTTCGTCCGTACCGGTTACTTTACCCCCGACAGCAAGCATCCCGGCACCTTCAACCGGATTGTTACGCTGAAGGACAGCTATAAACCCCAGTGATCTGACGCTTCTCCTGCCCGCCCTCATACGGCGGGCTTTTCCTTTACACGTTTTCCCTGTTCCGGCATAGAATAAAAGCGGAGGCATTCCGTGTGCCCTCCGTATCAGGAAAACCGAAAGGAATGGAACGTTTCCGTTCGGGAAAATGACCGGACGAAACGGCGAAGAACCTATGGCAGTCTTTTATAATCAGGCGACTCTGACTTACGCAAACAGAGTCACGAACTCCAATATCGTTACCGGTGAGATCCTTGAGAACGTCACGGCGGAAAAGACCGCGATCCCTGCGGTTTACCGTCCGGGGGACGACGTCACGTACGTCGTAAACCTGATCAACTCCGGTACGACTCCCGTCACGGGTATCACGATGACGGACGATCTCGGCGCGTACGCGGCGGGAGGCGGTACGGCGTATCCTTTGGTCTACGAACCGGGAACGATGACCGTTTTCGTCAACGGCGTACCGCAGAACGCCGCCGTTCCCGCCGGGGTCACGCCGCTGAGCCTCGATGGCATCACGATCCCGGCAGGCGGGAACGCCACGGTCGTCTACCGTGCCCAGGTTAGCCCTTACGCGGATCCCGGTGAAAACGGCACGATCGTGAACGCGGCGGTGTTTACAGGCAACGGTCTGACGCAGCCGGTCCGAGCGGAAGCGACGGTCAACGCTGATGTAACGCCCCTCCTCTCGATCGCCAAATCCGTTACGCCGACATCCGTCAGCGAGAACGGGACGATCACCTACACCTTTGAGATCCGTAACGAGGGCGGTACCGCGGCGGATGCCGCGGAGAATGCCGCGATCACAGACCTCTTTTCTCCCGTGCTTTCGGACGTCACCGTTTCCTATAACGGGACCCTATGGACCGACCCCGAGAATTACACCTACGATCAAGCGACGGGTCGGTTCAGCACCGTGCCCGGGCAGATCACCGTTCCCGCAGCGGCGTATACGCAGGACCCGGATACCGGGGAATATTCCGCCGTTCCCGGCGTCGCAACGGTCACCGTGACCGGTAGAATCTGAATGTCAAAAATCTGCCGTATCGGTACGTACCGGTACGGCAGATTTTTTTTATGGAAATTATTCGGGCATCTCCTCACGGATCCCGTGCTTGTCACGAAACGCGGCAAGAAGCGTTTCCGCCCGGCACGCGTCCCCTTCCGTCACGGAGACGGTGACCTTCGGAAGAACGGTCTCGCCCCGCGATGGGATCAGAGAGTCGTCCGTCAGGAAATATACCTCGATGCCGAGCGGCGTCGGATAAACGGCGCATATCGCACCCGGACAGGAAAGCGAGACCGTAAAGCCGTCAAATTCGAGCGTCACGGTATCTCCCATCGTATAGCACGGCAGCGTCGTGACCGTCATGCCGCAGGAGAGGAGACGGAGAAAATCGCCGCAGAACTCGTGCTTGAACGCGATCATCCGCTGAAGCTCGTAGTCCTCACTTTTCGGGTTCCCGATCTTTCCTTCCAGCGTCACGACCGGAAAATCGCGGAATTCCGTCAGTTCCGTCGTGATCTTTAAACCCGCCGCGTTCGTGAACGAAAGATCGGTCAGCAAAAGATTACTGTCAACAGCGTACGTTCTGACCGAGGGATCCGTGATCACGTGCGGATCCCATACCGTCTTCCCGTTGACCGCACGTCTGGCGCGGATGGGGGAAGCGCCGGGATCACGGAAAGAGGCTTTTCTGACGGTCAGAAGAAAATCTTCTTTCGTCGGCTTCATCACGCGTTCACTTTCCGGAAGAACAGGAGCCGTCCTTCCCTCTTGTTCAGGCGGAAGGTATAATCGCCGAGCTCGCTTCCGTGCATGACACTGCTTTCGCCGCTCATGGGATTTTCTACGATATAATCGCAGTCCTTTTCCAGACCGAGGACCGCGGTATAGGTATCCTGCTCGCAGTCCTTGTTTCTGATGCAGAGCACGAGGCCTTCGCCCTTATCTTCGTCGTAGAAGTGGACGCAGTAGGTGTCCTTCAACTCGTCGTTGTAGGTAAGTCTGCCCTGCGGATAATAGTCACCGGAAAGCTCGATCTCCGCGGCTCTGCGCCAGATGGGCTGCATCTTTCTCGCAAGAGCAAAATCCTCGGGGGAATCGTAGCAGGTGAGCATGAAGGTCGCGGCGGGCGTCATGGCGTTGAGATAGGAGAACTCGTCGATTTTCGGACTTGCCCAATCCATGTTGTGCGCACGGAAATAGGGGATCCACTCGAACATTTCGAGATGCTGCTTCTGCTTCTGCGCGTGATCGCCGAGACCGACGTCGGTATATTGGAACGGAACGGCGCGGCGCATGGTTTCAAGATCGTTCCGTCTTCCGCCGGAAGCGCAGCTGTCAAGATATAGACCGGGATTGTTGAACATCAGCGTATCCCAATATTTGTAATAGCCCTGGATATGCAGGTTTTCGATCGCGCCGAGACGGTCGGGCGTCTCGTTGGAACGCCAGATGCCCGCCGGCGAGAAGTTGAAATCCTGACGATAGCAGCGGATGTGCCATTTTTTGATCAGTCCGTCCACACGGTCGATCAGCCAGTTCAGCGCTTCGGGATTTCCGAGATAGAAGAGCGCGTCGCCGTTGTCCCAATCGACGTGGCCGTCCTCGTGGCGGAACGGAAGAATGAAATCGCGGTGAAGATCCTTGATCTCGGTTTTGACGTTCAGACGGACGCGTTCGGGTTCAAACCACACCATAAGGTCGATCCCGTTCTTATCGCATTCTTCCCCGAGCGGACCGAGGCCGTTGTTCGGCCAGCGGACCTTGTCCTCAAACCAGTTGCCGATGCTCGGCCAGTCGCCGCTGCAGGGATAGAAGCCTGCGTCATACCACCAGAGATCGGGCTTGATGCCTCCCTTGATGTAGCGCTTCAGTGCCGTGATCTGGTTGTCCTCGCTGCCGCCAGTGAACTCGGGACCCTTGTATCCGAAAAGGTGCATGCAGCACTTCGGAGGCAGGTTTTCGCCGAACTGCTTCGGCATCACGTGCGCACGGTAGAAATTGCGCCACATGTTCATGGCACGGGTCTCGTCCGGCGTGTCGGTGACCATCAGGCACATCCGCGGCGTACGCATCGTTTCACCGGGAAGGATACGGAAATTCGTTTCCTTCTGTCCGGCTTTCACATTGATGCCGAGCTCGTTCTGACGGAACGATGCCTTCCAGATACCGGTCCATCCGACAGCCATCGTAAGGACGTAATCGTCGAATTTGACTCTCATATAAGGGAACGCGCCGTTGCAGGAGGTGCCGTCACCGTTCGGATGGATGGTCAGCCCTTCGGCAGTGATCGGATCGTCGGTGAAATGATATCCGTTGCCGCCGCAGGTATCACCATTTCCGTGATGCAGGATCGGATCGTCACCGCAGAAGTCGGCGTCCAGCGCGTCGATCCCCGAAAGGATCTCGGTCGCTTCGGTCCCTCGATTGGTAAAGAATACCGTATATTCCACGACCGGAAGATCACGGTATTCAAGCACTTCGGCACGGATCTCAAGACCCTTGCCGTCGCAGCCGGTGATGACCGTCTCGGCGATGGAATTGTCAAGAAGTTTTTTATTTTCCGTCGGGTTGAAATCTGCAGGGATCCCGCGGATTACCCTGTCGCCCAGGCGGAACGACAGCGGAAGAGACGCAGCCGTTGCGTAGGACATTTTTCTCACGGTGAGAAGCATATCCTGTTTGGTCGTTTTGAAGCTCATGATCGTTCTCCTTTAGAGTTACGGTTTTCCGGTTATCCGGCTTTGAATATTATACCATATCACGTTTGTATGCGCAAGCGTTATTTCATATATCTTTTCACGCTTTGTTTGGGCAATGTGCCGAAGAGAGATCAGGAAGGTTCTTTTTCCGTCTTTTCTTCCGCTTTTGCTTTCAACACGTTATATACGGCGACCGAACCGATCACGATCACGGCACCGACGATGGCAAGCGGAGACATCGTCTGCGATGCAAAGATCGCGGCGAGGATGGGATTCAGGATCGGCTCGATCCCGGCGATCAGGGATGCGGCGACCGGTTTCGTTCTCTTGATCCCTTCCGTGAAGAAGATATAGGCGCAGCCGACCTGGAAGACGCCGAGCGCAAGCGCAAGGATCATGACGCTGCCGGAAAAATCCGTTTCCGTGCAGAGGAACGGAAGACCGATCAGTGCCGAGATCGAATGCCCGAGGATCACGGAAGAGAGCGGATCCCCGCCAGGAAAGGTATCGAGCATGAAGACGCCAGCATAGAAAACGCCGGAAAGGATCGCGACGAGATCACCCGCGATCCTGCCTCCGCCGAGGCTGTCGAGGAGGACGCAGACGATGCCGCCGAGAACGACCGCCGTCGTGATCAGATCGAGACGCGTCGGTTTTTCATGAAAGAAGATCAGCATGAAGAGGATGATGAAGACCGGAGCAGTATACTGAAGGACGATGGTGTTTGCTGCCGTCGTCATTTTATTCGCGATCACGTACGTGTTCATTTCGAGGCTCATGAACGCCGCGCCGAGGAGGACCGAACGGTTGAAGACGAACTTCTTTTTCGTGATGAGAAGGTAACAGATCAGGAATACGGAGGAGATCAGCGTGCGGAAGCCGTTGATCGACATCGGCTGCCACGGGATCTTGTCGATCAGTACGCCGCCCAGCGAAAACAGGACCGCTGACATGAAGATACAGATAGGACCGATTTGTTTTTTCAAGAGAAAGCACCTCTTTTAATGGAATTGTGACAGGTACAGAGAGGAATAGAATCCGCCGCTTTGCAGCAGCTCTTCGTGCGTGCCGCTTTCTTCGATCCTTCCGCCGCGCAGGACAAGGATCCGGTCCGCGGATTGAATCGTCGAGAGACGGTGCGCGATCACGAAGCAGGTCTTCCCTTTCATCAATAGGCGCATCGCATTCTGGATCGACTGCTCGGTCCGGGAATCGACGTTTGACGTTGCCTCGTCAAGGATCAGATAATCGGAGTCGGCGACCATGGCACGCGCGATCGTGATCATCTGCTTCTGCCCTTTGGAAAGGTTGGAGCCGTTGTCCGTGATCATCGTGTCATATCCGTCCGGCAGAGACATGATAAACGCGTCAAGACCGACCGCTTCCGCGGCTGCGCGGACTTCCTCGGGCGTGGCGCCTTCCTTCCCGTATGCAATATTCTGACCGACTGTACCGGCAAACAGCCAGGCGTCCTGAAGCACCATGGAAAACGCCGCGCGGGTCGAGGAACGCGTCAGCTCGTCGAGACGTTTCCCGCCGATCGTGACCGCTCCCTCACGGATATCGTAAAACCGCATCAAAAGATTGATGACCGTCGTTTTCCCGGAACCGGTGGGACCAACGATCGCGACCGTTGTTCCCTGCGGTGCCCCGAACGAAATATGATGAAGGATCTCTTTTCCCTCCTCGTAGGAGAAGGAAACGTCACGGAACTCCACGTCACCGCGTCTGCCGTTCAGGTCCTCGGCGTCCTCGGCGTCCGGCGCCTCGGTGGGAAGATCCATAAGCCCGAAGACGCGTTCCGCGGCAGCGCAGGCGGACTGCAGCTCGGATATGATATTCGCCGCCTCGTTGATCGGACCCGCAAACTTGCGGGAATAGAGGATAAAGGTCGAAATATTGCCGGGCGTGATCCTGCCGAAGATATACAGGATCGTACCGAACATACTGATGAGGGCAAGGGAAAGATTGTTGATAAAGTTTACGGAAGGACCGATGGCACACGCCTGATAATCAGCCTCGAAATACGCGTTGACCGCGTCCGAGTTCCTTTCATCAAAACGGGAAAGGAACACGTCCTCCTTGTGAAAGGCGCGGACCGTTTTCTGTCCCGAAAGGATCTCTTCCGCGTAACCGTTCAGTACCCCGAGTCTGGCAGAGCGCTTTTTGAACAAAGGACGGATATAGACTGATTTATATCTTGTGAAAGCGATCGAGATCGGTACCGTGACCGCAAAGATCAGGACGAGGATCGGTTCAATGGTCAGCATCATGACGAGGGAACCGATGACCGTGATGATGCTCGCAAAAATCTGGAGAAGGTCGTTTGACAGAGAGGCGTTGATGGTATCGATATCGTAGGAAATATGGCTGATGATGTCCCCGGTCTGGTGAGTATCGAAGTAGGAGACCGGGAGCTCGAGCAAGTGCCCGAACAGTTCCCGCCGCATTTCCATCGTGACACGCTTCGATATACGGATCATCACGAAGGTCAGAAGATAAGAAAGCAGGGCGGACACGGTAAAGCATACCGCCATCAGGACGCAGTAATAGATGACCTTTGAAAAATCAACGGTATTTCCGGGAAGACTGAGCGCGTCGATCGCGTGACCCGAAAGCTTGGGCGCCCAAAGGGCGAGAAGATTGGTCGCGATCATGATGAGGAACGCAAGGATCATAGGGAACGGCGTACGGAAGAGGTATTTTCCGAGCCGCAGGATCACGGACAGCTTGATATGATTGCCGGAGCCGTTCTTATTCGGTTCAGTCAACGATCATCCCTCCCATCTGCGTGTCGCGGATCTCGCGGAAGATCGTGCAGGAACTCAAAAGTTCTTCACTCGTACCGTATCCGACGATCCTTCCTTCGTCGAGCACGAGGATCATGTCACAGTCGGAAAGAGAGCTGACGCGCTGTGCGACGAGGATCGTCGTCGGCCTGTCTTCCCTTTCGCGGAGTGCTTTGCGGAGATTGGCGTCGGTCTGATAGTCCAGCGCGCTGGAAGAGTCGTCAAGGATCAGGATCTCCGGCTTTCCCGCAAGCGCTCTCGCGATCAGGAGACGCTGCTTCTGACCGCCGCTGACGTTCGTCCCGCGGGAGGTGAGCATATGGTCGTAGCCGTCCTCAAAGCGTTCGATGAATTCGGAGGCCTGCGCTTCGGCGGCTGCTTTTCTGATCTGCTCCGGCGGAATATCCCGACCGAAGCTGATGTTCTCCGCGACGGTTTCCTCAAAGATGACGTCGTTCTGCATCACGCTGCCGAACATGGAATACAGCTCGTCCTTCGGGATAGAACGTACGTCCCTTCCGCCGATCGAAATACGGCCCTCGTCCGCGTCGTAAAAACGTTCGAGCAGCTTGATGACCGTGCTCTTTCCGCTTCCGGTCGCGCCGATGATGCCGAGAGATCCGCCGCGCGGCACGGAGAAGCTGATATCCGTCAGCTGATCCTTGCAGGACGTATAAGAAAAGGAGACGTGATCAAAGCAAAGATGCGCCGGCAGCCCCTTCCCTGGCTCGGGGTCCTCGATCACGGTCAGATCCTCGGGGGCGTCAAGAATCTCACCGATCCGGTTTGCGGATGCCGTTCCCTTGGAGTACATGACGAAAACGCGGGAAACGGAAAGCATCGCGTTCAGGATAATGGTAAAGTAGGACAGAAAAGCGATGATCTTCCCGGGTTCGGTAAGGCCGTCCGATATGCGGTACGCGCCGACCAGGATCACGCCCGTCATACCGAGATTGAGGAAGAAGGTCATCAGCGGATTTGTCAGCCCCATCATCAGGCCCGCGGCGGTCTCTTTCTTGCCGAGCTCGCGGTTGACGTGATCGTACCTTGCCTTTTCACTTTCCTTTTTGGACAGCGCCTTGATCACACGGATGCCCTGCACGTTTTCTCGCACCACGGAAACCATCCGGTCACTGCTCTTCTGTACGTCGGCGTACATGGGAATACCCTTGATCGCGACGCGGAAAACGATGAAACCGATGAACGGCAGGATCGCGATGATGACGAGTGTGAGCACGGGCTCGAACAGTGCCGTCACGATCAGTCCGCCGATCAGGAGAATCGGAGCGCGGAAGCCGATGCGCTGCATCTGGCCGAGCATCTGGTGTACGTTATACGTATCCGAGGTGAGACGGGATTCCAGAGACGGTACCGTAAACGCGTCGATCTGTCTGCCGGAAAGATGGAGGATCCGGTCGAAAAGATCGTGACGTACGTTCCTTGCAGCGTCTCTTGCGACGGCGGAAGCCATTCGGTTCGCTTTGACGTTGCCGAAAAAGCCGAGAAACGCCACGACGATCATCACTCCGCCCCACAGAACGACTTCTCCGATCCTGCCGAGCGGGACGATATCGTCGATCAGGTGCGCAAGGATCCACGGCAGGATCAGGTCCATGATCGTTCCGAGGAATTTGATCACGGAGCCGATAATGACGCGGCCCTGATACGGTTTCAGGTATTTCAGTATGTATTTCATAGATTCGTTCCTTTTCTGAATGCCTGAGGACTTGATATATCGGAATAAACGGGAAAGAAGGTGCATATAGTAGCGCAGATATCAAACGAACTGCGGAGGATAACGTAATGATTCAACGCTTGCGCCTGTTTTTCATCTTTCCCGTGCTGTTTCTGATTCTGTTTTCCGTTTCCTGCGGGGGTACTGCGAAAAACTGTTCTTCTCTCCTGGATGCCCTGACGGCACTGTATCCGGACATTCCTGCGACGGAAACGCTTTACCGGAAGGACGGGGAGGAAACGGGCTTCAGAACGCTCAGCGAGCAGGACGCCGCTTTTCTATATCTCGGCGACTACGGCGCGATGCCGGAATGGTCGCTGATCGACGACTACGCCGTGCGGATCCCTGACCGCCCCCAGGTATACGAGCTTCACGTATTCCGTGTCGGAAACGTTTCGGACGCAGAGGCGGTCTGCAAAGCACTTTGCCACAGAGCGGATCTTCTGGAGGCGTATTTCCGTAATCCGGAAAAGACCGGAGATTACGATTATACGTCTTATCGTGCCGAAGTGTACGTCAAAGGAAACTACGTATTTCTTCTTGCCACGCCTGACAACGCCGCCGCGATCGACCTGATCGAAAAAACGGTCTGATATCGCTTCACAAGGTCAGACGGTAGAGGTTCGCTCTCCCTTGCTTTCCGATCTGCTTCGCAAAGCCGAGAGAAAGAATGGAACGCAGCGCGCAGCTCAACCGCATCCCGTTCAGCCGTAACAGTTTTGACAGATCCTTCCGGGTGAACTCTTCCGGGAGCTCCGGCGGGATCAGCGTTTTCAGATCGGAGACGTTGTCATATATCAAACGGTCTCCGATGGCGACGGGAGACAGTGAAAACCGGGAGGAACCCTTCTTTTTGTCCCTGCTCCAACCGTCGAGGCTGCGGATCTCTTCCGCGTCGCAAAGAACGACGTGCAGATGAAACCGGTCGTTGTTTACGAATCCCGCGACGCCGTACAGCTCGGTCAGCAGATCCCGTTCGGTTCCCTTTTTCGGAGATTTTCGTGGCTTGGATAATTCACCGGTCGAGGGATCGATCCAACGAACGGTTTTGGTGCGGAGAACGGGATATACCACCGTCACGTCGTATGCGGAGAGAAAGGCGTCCAGCTTGTCCCGCATCCCGGAGAAACCTTTGGTCTGGATCTCGACGATCTCGTTTCCGTGAAGAACGTCGGCAATGTAACCGAGGCAGCGTACCTCATGATACGTTTCGTCCGGTTCGTAAAGACGTTTCAGCGCGGCGTGGACCTCTCCTTCCGCGTACGTGCCGATCCCTTTCTCGGAGTATTTCTTCATAGCCGTCTGTTGGGGGCTGCCGGAATGACAGCCCCCGTTCCTTTTATTTTCCTCTGTCGCAGCCGCAGTCGTTCGGACCGCGGTAAGCCGCCGGCGCAAATTCGCCGAACGGAAACGCCATTCTGTCGAAAACGGCGCAGGGGGATTCCTGCTCTCCCGAAGAGCAGACCTTATCCGGTACGGCGTATTCGGTCGCGGTAACAAGGTACTGACCGGGGCGCTCTATCCGGATCACGGAAAAGAACCCGAGCGAAACGGCAAGGTATTTCCCTCTTCCCCGGTCGTCGGTAACGATCGTGCCGCCGACGCAGTCACGTACCCGTTCCGGAATATCACAGCCGCAGGAGCAGCCGCACACCGGACAGGATTCCATGATCTTCAGATCGAGCACGACGGGATCCACGGCCTCAACGACCGCGATCGGGAGATTATCTCCCATATCCGCGTCGGGCAGATTCATAAAACCGTTGTCCGGTTTGCCGTTCGATTTGAAAACGTGTACGTTCCCTTCGGAGCCGAAAAGGATGGAGCTCTTGTCGCAGATCGCGATCCCCTCCGCTTCCTGTACTCTTCCGCCGCAGAAGATCTCCGCGCAGATGCGGCAGAAGAATCGGGTCTGTATCCGGTAATACCCGCAGTTGAACGGAACGGGATCGATCTGGATGCTGACACCGCTGATCTCCGCGTCTTTCGCACGTACGCTCTGCGCGTCGGACAGAAGCTCTTCCCCGATATCCGTGAGGTAGACCCTTACGTTTTCAAAACAGTCTTTATCCCGACAGCTGTCGAGAACGCGGTTGACGTCCATACAAACCGTGTCGCGCACGCCGTTGGAGGTGCCGTTTCCGCAGCAGGTACGGTTTTCAGCCATTGTATCTGACCACCTTTCTTTCGTTTCCGCAGCGGGAGTGATACTTCCCCCGCCTGATAAGATACGGAGCGGAACGGAACTGCCCGCGCCCTAAGAAGGCCGGGAATGCTCCGTATTTCAATATCATTCTATGCAGAAGAAAGAAATCGGCGATAAGATACTGAAAAAAAGCGCCGCCAAGCATCACCCGGCGGCGCATGTGGTCATACGGTCAGATCAGCGCGCGAAGATCTTCGGGAAGCGAATCGACTTCCGCGGAGATCGTCATCACGACGTTCAGTTCCTTCTTATCGGT
Organism: Eubacteriales bacterium; assembly: GCA_045617585.1. GTDB lineage: Bacteria > Bacillota > Clostridia > Oscillospirales > CAG-272 > CAKRZE01. The sequence goes on along the minus strand of JAZLIW010000063.1, from coordinate 36,251 downwards.
CAGTTCCTTGACGCTGCGGACGAAAGAAACGAGAGCGTTCATATCGTTCTTGCAGATCTTCAGCGCGGAATCGATGAAGAGGTCGGTCACGTCGTTGTTGCTCGCAAGGATCCCGGCGACGAAGCCGTAGAACTCCTCCGCATCGTCGATCGCGTACTCGTCGGTATCGATCAGGCGGGCCTGATATTTCACTTCGTGAATGAGTTTATTTCCTTTTTCAAGGCAGACAACAGAGCCGGCAGACTCGTTAACCTTCGTGTTGACAAGGTCGATCAGCGTTTTCGTTTTACCGGAACCCTTCAAACCTACGATCAGCTTTAACATTGTGGTACCCTCCAAATAAATATATTAAGTATCCTCAGCGGATTCTTTTCAGAAGTTCGGCGCGGCGTGCCTCGTGCTGTTCTCCGGGCTTGCCGAGAAGCGCGTACATATTGTTTTTATATCCTTCAACACCGGGCTGGTTGAACGGATTGACACCGAGCAGATAGCCGGAAAGGGCGCAGGCAAATTCGAAAAAGTAGACGAGATATCCGAAGTGATACGCGTCACGGCGATCCATCTCGATGACGATATTCGGTACACCGCCGTCACTGTGCGCGAGTGCGGTTGCAACGAAGGCACTGTCACATACGAAATCAAGCTTCTTTCCGGAAAGGAAGTTCAGCCCGTCGATATTTTCGGGATCGTCGGGAATCGTGATCGGATCGTTTTCTTCTTCAGAAACGACGACCGTTTCAAAGATGTTGCGCTTGCCCTGCTGGATGATCTGACCGAGAGAATGAAGATCGGTCGAGAAGATGACGGAGGTCGGGAAAATGCCCTTTCCGTCCTTACCTTCGGATTCACCGTAGAGCTGCTTCCACCATTCACCGAGCTGGTCGAGCGCAGGATCGTATGCGGCAAGGATCTCGATCGCCTTGTCCTGACGGTAAAGCACGTTGCGGAGCACGGCGTATCTTGCGCAGGCGTTCTCGCAGGAAGCGTCAGACGCATAAGCCTTTCTTGCGTCTGCGGCACCCTGCATCATCGCGCAGATATCGATCCCGGCGACGGCGATCGCAAGAAGACCGACTGCGGTCAGAACGGAATATCTGCCGCCGACATCGTCCGGAACGACGAAGGTCTCGTATCCGCGGTCGACCGCGAGCTTGCGGAGCTGACCGCGTGCCTTATCGGTCGTTACGAAAATGCGGTTCTTCGCCTCTTCCGGACCGTATTTCTTTTCAACGAGTTCACGGAAGATGCGGAACGCGACGGCAGGCTCAGTCGTCGTACCGGACTTGGAGATGACGTTCACGCAGACATCCTTCCCCTCACAAAGACGGAGAAGGTCGTTCAGATAAGAGGAACTGAGGTTGTTGCCAGCGAACACGACTGCCGGACCGTTGCCCGGAAGTTGATTCGCCATCTGTCCCTTTACGAATTCAATCGCTGCCCTCGCGCCGAGATAGGAACCGCCGATACCGATGACAATAAAAATATCGCAGGAGGATCTGATCTTTTCCGCCGCGCGCTGAATTCTCGCAAATTCATCCTTGTCATAGTCTACCGGCAGATCGATCCAGCCGAGAAAATCATTCCCGGCACCGCTGCGACTGTTTACCGTCTGATAAGCGCTCTTGACCTCTTCGGAAACCGCGCCGAGAAGCGCGGGATCGAGGAAATCGGTAAGGTATCTTTCATTTAACCGAATTGCCATAAGGATCATCCCTTTACTGTTTAATCAATCTTATTATACATCATTTTCCTGCTTTTTGCAAGAGGAAAATACAATAATTTGAAATTTCTTAAAAATTAACATTCCGGCGTTCAGCCGCAGATCCCCTGCTCCGTCAGAAACGCGATCAGCGTATCCGCAGCGGCACGGTGCCCGTCGAGGTCCGGATGAGAATCGTGACCTTTCAGGTTTTCGGGCAGACGGCAGTAATAAAATCCGTTTTCACTCCCGCCGAGATCCTTCACGACGTTTTCGAGCTGTCTCGTATAGGAAGGCTGCATCCCGGTGACGTAGACGATCTTTGTATCCGGATGCATTTCCTTTGCCTGAAGGCCGAGTTCCATGAGTTTGTCAAGGATCACGTCGTCGGAGACACCCTTTCCGCCCTTCGTTTCCCAGTCGTTCGTGCCCATATTGATCACGACGACGTCTGCTTTTCTCGACTGATCGGCAAGGTAATCATGTTCGTTGACGCGGGGATATTCCGGATAGACGTCGCCCATCACGATGGTCTGCGGACCGCAGACGACGCCGATGCCCTGGATCGCAACGACGGAATAATCGGCGTCAAACGCGTCTGCCGTCAGCTGACAGTAGGAACGGGTGGAATCCTGATAGATCGGCGCACCGCCCCAATCGTTCCCTTCCACGTCGGACAGATTTCCGAAGCCCGTCGTGAGAGAATCGCCGATAAATTCAAAGTACAGTTCTTTTTCCGCGGGCGGGGCAGCGATCGCGCCTTCGGTCAGGATCTCGTACGCGTAGGTATCACCGCGATCCCATTCCGTCTGTCTCACGATCGCGAAGGTATGTTCTCCGTAAGGAAGATCCTCGGCAAGAACGAGCTCGGTCGTTCCGGATTTTGTAACGTGCAGACGCTGCGGCAGACGGTTTCCGTCCACGTATCCGGTAAAGAACACGCCCCAGTTATCACCCTCGGTCACATTCTTCGCATTGACGGTGACGGCGACCTTTCCTTCACACTTGAGAGAAAATTCAAAGGAAGCGGAGCTGCAAAGCAAGGCAAGACCGTTTTCGTTCAGGAACGTTCTTCCCTGCGATTTATACCAGCCGTCAAGACGGTTGACGAAATACGTCCCGTTGATCGCTCCGTCCGTAACGGAATAGACCCCGCTTTTGAAAGCGGTGCCGGTCAGTGAGAAATTTCCGTTGTCATTCAGAAAAGCGGTATTGATTAAGACCGAGATCGCGGCGACGGTGCAGATGTCGTCCTTACCGACGATCACGATCTTGTTCCCCGTTTTCCGGATCTCATAGCCGTTTTCCGGCAGCGCCGAAAACACCTCTTCCGATTCCGGGCGGTTCGTCCTTCCGACAAGGATCTCCGGGATTCCGCTGAAAGAAGAGAGCTCCTCTCCGCGCAGAAGAAAATCCGTTTTCATTTCGGATTCCGTGCCGGTAAAGGAATCGATCGCTTTGCGCAGACGGACGGTCGCGCTGACGATGGAGTCGTCCGCGATATCGGGACGGACAATACGATAGATCGGTTTTCCGGATTCGTCAAGAAGCGGGATTGAGTCGGGCTCCTTATTCGTGTCCTGCGTTTCACCGGTACCGTGATCGGAGCAGGAGGTAAAGGCGAGAAGAAGGGTAAGTACCGTAAGGAAGAGACGAAGAAGACGATAATTTTTCATAGTTACCTTATCCTTTATCAGAACGTTTTATTAATCTGCGAAGAAGCAGGGTCCCGAGCAGCCCCGCGGAAACCGTCTCGGAGATCAGGATGGAGAGGAAGAAATACGGATACGTCCCGTCCATACCGTAAACACGGAGAAAGACGACCGGAAGGACGGAGGCGTTGATCAGGATCGGCGGAAGAACGCTGAGATACGGCTTTTTCCGTAAGGCTCTCGTGAGCAGTGCAGCAGAAAGCGTTGCCGCAGTTCCGATGACCGTATCGAGCGGCGCACAGGCCGTGATCAGATCGGCAGCGAGACAACCGATCGCAAGTCCCGGGACGGCAGCCGGCGTCAGCACCGGAAGGACAGTCAGCGCCTCGGAAAGGCGAAACTGGATCACGCTGCCGGAAAACTGCCACGTCAACGCGGTCAGCGCCGCGTAGAGCGCCGCGATGATACCGCTTTCGGCGATCAGCGAGGTTTTCGATTGAGAAGAACGGAATAACATCAGATAGTCCCCTTAGTTTTGTTTTAAGTGAGGATGGTCACGAACTCACCGCGATCTTGGGAGATACCCTGGCAGACGTCGCGCATTCAGAAATTGATACCGAAACGCACGAAAGAATATCTGTCGGGATAGGATGCGCATTTGCCGTCTTTCCATTGCTTTTCGCAGGAGAATACGTTCGGACCGACGCCGTAAGGTTCAGGGTCCGGGAAGTGATGCGGACCGAGAAGATTTCTGCGCGAGTTGCAGAGCGTCAGCTCCACGGCGTTTTCCCCTTCCGTTAAAAGTCCGGTCAGGTCGAACGTGTCGTCAAACAGCCGTGCCCAGAGCGGAGTTCCGTTGACGGTCAGCTCCGCGACGGCAAACCTTCCGCCGAGATTCAGCAGCGTGGGCATTCCGTCATGCCAGTTCAGAACGGAACGAACCTTCATCCTGCCGGTAAAGAAGGGATAACCGTCCTTCAGAGGATCGTTCAGATCGACGGTATCCTTTTGTTCCGCCAGACGGAAGGAACCGTCATACAGGACCGCGTTTCTGTCGGTCGGAACGAAACCGGAATCGCAGACCGTACGGAACAAACCGAAAAGATAGACCGGTTCGATCTCCGTATCGAAGGAAAGACAGTTGCGCAGGGATTCCGATACGCCGCCGTAGAGAACGTAATAAACATAGTCCCGCTGCGCGTAATCAAACGTCATTTCCACGGTATTGTTGCCCTTGACCGTAAGGGGAGCGGCATCCCAGCAGAGAAAGCTTCTGTCCAGACGTTTTTCATCGGTCAGAGCGGCGTCCTTCCCGTTGATCCGCACCGAGCGATATTTCATCGGTTCCCCCACGAGCAGAAGTTTTTCCGGGACGGTCTCCATAACGTACGTGTACCGCAGCGTTACCTCTCCCCGATATCGTTCGGAAAGAAGCGTGTCCTTGATCCCCATGACGGCAATGCGGTCCTTCCACGCTCCGCCGCCGAGACGGTAATCGGCATAATCCAGTACGATCATGTTTTCCGGTCTCGTCACGAATTCCACTGTGTTTTCAAGCCTCAGACATTCCCGTTTTGCTCCTTCCGCGTAGGGAAGCAAGGAAAATTCCCTCTCCGCAAGCAGGACGGACGCTGAGTCACCGAGATCGATGAGAGCGGAAAACGAGCCGTCCGGATTTGATTTTCCACGGATGGGCCGGTATTCCATCGTATTCAGATCGAGCGAACAGAGAGAACGGCAGTTTTTCAGTTCGACGCGGAGATCACGGTACTCGTTTCCGGAGGGATTGGCGAGGAAAACGATCCTTCCCTCTTCCGTTTTCCTGATCATACTGTGGATGGGACGGGGTTTTCCGTCGGGACCGCGCACCGAAAGCGGGCAGGAAGAGACCAGATCATCAAAGGTGCAGTTCGGCTGCAGGAACGCAAGATCAGCTTTTTTTCCGTCGATCCGTTCGGGAAGTTTACCGAAGGCGCAGAGTTTTCCGCCGTCTTTCAGATACTTCCTGAGCAGTTCCGCGGTCCCTCTGTCGATCGTATCGCATTCCGGGATCAGGATCATACGGTATTTCATTTTCCCGACCGTGACCGTGCCGTGATCCGTCGTGGCGTATTTCGCCATCAGGCATTCGTCACCGAAATGATACGGTATCTGATATTCCGTAAGGGTGCGGACCAAGCGGTCGAGAGACCCCTCAAGCCGCCCGAGGTGGTCCTGAAAACGCATATAGTGCAGATACGCGGAATGCATCGGATGAAGGACGAGAATCTCCGCCGCCTCTTCTCCGAGAGAAAGCGCGGCGCCGAGACGGTTGAAATACGTATCGAATGCCCCGAGATATTCCTGCCACGGATTGTGGTCGGAATAATGACAGGGGTAATCACGTTTTCTCTGCCCGCGGATCGAATAGGAATACAGATGCTGGCACATCACGTTGACACCGTTCGCGTACTGCATTTCGGCGATCCGTTTCAGTTCCCGCGGTGTAACGTCCCAACCGCAGCAGGCAAACATTTCGGAAAGGGCTTTCTTTTTGCCGAGCTGTGCGCATACGGAGCCGAGCTGCTTCGGTGCGAGCGCGTTTGCGATCCCTCTCCCGAGATAATCGATGCCCGGGATATGCTCGTATTCGTAAAAAGGCATAACGCCCCCGCAGCACATCATCTGTCCGCTGAGGGAGGATTCCTCCACAGCGTGTCCGGTGATCTGAACGCCGTTTTCCCCGCACCATTCGCAGATGACGCGGATGAAATTCTGCGTAAACAGTTCATGGATGAGACGGTAATAATCGTACCTGAATTCCTCTGCACCCGGGTAATCGAAGAACAGCGCCGCGATCCCGTCTTCAAGGGAATAGCCGTATTTTTCCGAAAAGACGGCAGGGAGCGTATCGGAATACGGAGTATTCCATCTGTAATACTGCGGTTCGTCGGTAAAGAAGCCGGGCATCACGGAACCGAAGACATCTGCCGGGATCCTTTCCCGGTAAGCCTCATGTGTTGCCGATAGAAATTTCTTCGTGACCTCGGGATTCAACGTATCGACGTAACTCTCGTCATATCCTTTCCGGATCACGATCAGATCACGATCGGTGCAGGGGGCATTGACCCGCCGGAGCGCGTCCCCGTCTTTCCGGAATACGGCAACGACGTTCTCCGGGTTTTCGGGATATGCCTTGCCGGTTTCGGCAATCAGAAACGCGGCGAGGTTTTTCGGGTCCTTCAGCAGGATCCCTCCGGCAAATCCGCTCGGCCAGCCGTTCTCGTCGTAGGACCAAGCCTCCATCCCGAGTTTTTTTGCTTCGTCGATGCAGACGCCGACCGCACGGAACCAGTCGTCGGAAAGATATTCGGTTTCCAGCCCCCCGCGTGCGTGCATGAAAAAGCCGTGCATTCCGAGCGATTTCATATTGCGGATCTGTCTTCGGAGTTCCCCTTCCTCCAGCCGGTCGTTCCAGCTCCAGAACGGGATACTGCCGTGCTCTTCCTCCCCGGCGAGGATCGCTTCCTTCAACGTACTCATTGGAGCGCCTTTCTGTATACTTTTTTATTTATTATACCTGATCTGCCGCCGGAATGCAAGAGGAATCCCGAAAACAATTCGGCGTTTCCGGGGTCACGGCGGTGTCCTGGTTCATATACTGTGAGTGCGGCGGTCCCTGCCCGTACCCGTGACGTGCGGCAGGACCGACGAGAACCAAAGAAAGGAAAAGGACATTTATGGACAGATACCGTAACTGTGTCAGATGCCGCGTTCCTGCCGTTCCGGTTCGTGCGGGGACCCGTCCGACCGGAGAAGCCTTCTCTTCCGGTGCCGGAACGAGATCGGCAGAGAATGAAAAATACGGCGTCACCGCAATTTCCCTGATCGACTTCCAGCCGTTCGGCGGGCTGTATTCCCCCGAAGAAGGGTTAAAACACGGTACGATCTTCAGCGGACTGAACAAGCCGCTTCGCTGCGGAGGGTGCGGAAGATGAACGCAGAAAACAGAAATTCAGAGCCGCTTGCATCGCGGCTTTGCGCCGTCAGCTTTGCCGTCGACGATCTGCGGCTGTATCTTGACACGCATCCCGAAGATACCGAAGCCGCGCAGCTGATCGGTGAATATCTCGCCGAAAGAAAACGCCTTGCGGATGAATACCGCGATACCGTCGGCTGCCTGGAGGCGTACGATCCCGACCTGACGAGCGGCTGGAACTGGAACAGCGGTCCCATGCCGTGGAAAGGATAAGCCATGTGGGAATATGAAAAGAGGCTGCAGTATCCGGTCAGGATCGCTCACCCGGACGCAAAGGCAGCAAAGATCATCATCAGCCAGTACGGGGGACCCGACGGAGAACTCGGCGCTTCCCTGCGCTATCTTTCCCAGCGCTTTTCGATGAACGATCCTCGCGTGGCGGGGCTGCTCACGGATATCGCGACCGAGGAGCTTGCACATCTTGAGATCGTGGGCGCGATCGTTTATCAGCTCACGAAGGATCTGACGCCCGAAATGATCAAGGCGCAGGGATTTGACACCTATTTCGTCGATCATACGCTCGGCATCTATCCGCAGGCGGCTGCCGGGTTCCCGTTCGACGCGGGCGCGCTTGCCTCCAAAGGAGATCCGATCACGGATCTCAGCGAAGATATGGCGGCTGAACAGAAGGCACGTACGACCTACGACAATATCCTTCGCCTCGTCGACGATCCCGACGTCCGTGACCCGATCACCTTCCTTCGGGAGCGTGAGATCGTTCACTATCAGAGATTCGGAGAAGCGCTGCAGCGCGTGACGGACAGTCTCGACCGCACGAACGTATACGCTTTCAATCCCGAGATCCGGTTCTGACAAACGGGGCTGCCTCACGGAATGAGACAGCCCCGGATCTTTATTCTTTTGAACCTGCGGTTACGATCAGAAATTACGGTACCGGGAAGGGATCTCATTCTTTCTCTCTCTTGTCATCAGCCGGAGCACGACCGTTTTCGGATCCGCCCCGCCGACAACGATATCGTTCACCGCTTCGACGATCGGCATTTCGACGCGATACCGTGCCGCGAGTGCGATCGCACCCTCCAGCGCGTTGATGCCTTCCACGACCATACCGACGGTATGCACCGCTTCGTCCGGCTTCATCCCCTGACCGATCAGGAATCCGGCACGGTTGTTTCTGCTGTGTCTGCTGGTCGCGGTCACGACGAGATCTCCGATCCCCGCAAGACCGCAGAAGGTCAGGATACTGCATCCCATTTCTACGCCGAGACGGGCGATCTCTGCGATCCCGCGCGTTATGAGAGCGGCTTTGGCGTTATCTCCGTAGCCGAGACCTTCGGAAATACCGGCAGCAATGGCAACGATGTTTTTCAGCGCTCCGCTGATCTCCACACCGAGTACGTCGTGATTGGTATAGACGCGGAAACAGTCGGTCATGAAGAGATCCTGGACCCATTCCGCGCACGCGGGATCGGCTGACGCCGCAACGATCGTCGTCGGGAGATCGATCGAGACCTCCTCCGCGTGGGTCGGACCGGAAAGAACGGCGATCTTATTCTCCGTCCCGAGTTCGGATTCAAGGATCCCGGACATCGTGAGAAGCGTGCCTTTTTCAAATCCCTTTGCGACACTGATCGTCACGCAATCTTCCGAAAGAAACGGCTTGGCTTTTGACGCCGTATCGCGCATATAGACGGATGGAACGGCAAAAACAACCGCGTCCATCCCCCTGCATGCCGCAGAGATATCGGAAGTGAATCTTACGGCATCCGGTATCACCATATCGGGCAGATTCGGGTGGGACCTTGCTGCGGAGAGCGATTCCGCTTCTCCCGGCACGGGAGACCAGACGGTGACGTCATAACCTTTTCCGCAAAGAAGTCTGGAAAGGGTTACGCCCCACGTTCCGGCACCCAGGATCCCGATTTTCGTTTCATTCATCCCGTTTACCGACATCAGAACGTGATCGTTTCGGGCGCGGCAGTAAACGAGGAAAACGTCGCTGTCGCGTTGCGGAAATACAGGACCTCGGTATTGCCGTCGTTTTCGTCATACATCATACGGAGGAGAGGATACGCGTCAAGAAGAGACCGTTTTGCCTCGATCCGGTCGTCGGGAACAAGCTCCCCGGAGACACGGAGCCACGTGCCGTTCTGAAACGCGCAGAGCTCTGCCTTCGGATTCTTTGCAAGCTGTTTGGAGACCTCTTTCTTTTTTCCCGTCTGGATATAAAGCTTCCCTTCAAAAACATGAACGGTGCCGAAGGGACGGACTCTGGGCTGATCGCCGTCTGTCGTCGCGAGAAAATAAGTGCCTGCGTCCTTTAAAAAGCGATATACTTTTTCCATTTGTTTCTCCTTATAACAGAGTCCCGCGGGAAAACCGTGGGACTCGGAATGAAATAATTACTTTTGTTCGAGCTCTGCAAGATGACGGTCCAGGAGGGATTTAATGCGCTCGGCGGGATTAAGAACGTGGTTGATCGTCTGATCGTGATTCAGCGTATCGATGATCAGCGCGACGTACTTGCACATATTGACCTCGGAATACCACTCGCGGGAAAGAAGCTCGGGCGTGCGGTAGATCAGGTTGGTCGTGAAGAGTTTGGTGAAGTTGCCGGCGTTATAAGCCTCGTCGATCGCGGAAAGACCTTCGCAGAACAGACCGAACGAAGCGAACAGGAAGATGCGCTTCGCGCCGCGCTGCTTGAGCTGATAGGCGACGTCCATCATGCTTTCGCCGGAGGAAATGATATCGTCAACGATGATGACGTCTTTCCCTTCCACACTTCTGCCGAGGTACTCGTGAGCGACGATCGGGTTCTTGCCGTTGACGACGATGGAATAATCGCGTCTCTTATAGAACATACCGAGGTCGATCCCGAGGACGGAGGAATAGTACATACATCTCTGCATACCGCCTTCATCGGGCGAAACGACCATCAGATGTTCCTTATCGATCACGATATCCGGTACCGTACGTACGAGCGCCTTGATCATCTGATAGGTACACTTGATATCGTCAAAGCCGATCAGCGGAACGGAGTTCTGGACGCCGAGGTTATGCACGTCAAAGGTCAGGATGTTTGAGATGCCCATCGATGCCAGCTCCTGGAGTGCCATTGCGCAGTCAAGGGACTCACGCATATGTCTCTTGTCCTGTCTGGACTCGTAAAGCATCGGCATAATGACGGAAATTCTTCTTGCTTTACCGGCGATCGCGTTGATCACGCGCTTCAGATCCTGAAAATGATCGTCGGGGCTCATGGGATATTCCCTGCCGTACATCCGATAATGGGCACCGTAATTGTAGACGTCCGCGTAAATATAAACGTCGTAACCTCTGAGAGAGTCCGCAAGCATGACCTTTGCTTCACCGGAGCCGAAGCGCTTATACTGCGGCGCGGTGATGAACGTCTGATCGGTCTCCCGCCATTCCTTCAGATATCTGTCGACACGGTCGAGAAACTGCTCACTCCCGGGCGTGCCGATCACGGCGAGATCCCCGTAAATCAATCCTTCCATCGTTGGTACCTTTTTCCGCGGAGCGGAAAACATCCTTTCTCATCCAGATTGGATCACTACGGTTATTATATCACAGATCGTTTTTTTTTGAAAGACTTTTAGCGAAAATCATTTTGTAAAAAATTATGTCTCTTCCTGTCGATTATTTGGTCACTGTTACTTTTTTCAGGACCTTGGAGGCGTCGGGATCGATGCCGCGTACCTCGGTCAGCTTGCAGGCGAAGAGCTGCATCACAAGTACGGTCAGGTAAGGCGTGTTCACGTCAAGAACGGTTTTGGGGATCCTGACGGCAAAGGGACGGGAGGCAAGAGCGTCGTCGTCGGTCACGGCGATGACCTCCGCGCCGATCGAATCGAGTCTTTCGATCATCGCGACGGCATCCGCAAACGACGGACCCTTTACGGCAAGCACGAACACGGGCTCGTCCTGCGAGATCTGCGCGAGCGGTCCGTGCTGGAAATCGGCGATGGAATAACCCTTCATTCTGACGCGGTTGGTCTCAAGGATCTTGAGCGCGCCCTCCAGCGCGATCGGATACTGGTATCCTCTTCCGAGGACGACGGCGTCGGTCATAAAACGGTATCTCGGTACAAGTGCGTCAAGACGTGCGGGAATCGTTTCAAGCGCTTCCCCGACCTTGGCGGGGACCTCCTTCAGCGCGTCGGTCAGTTCCTGATTGCCGCTCCACAGCGCGACAAGCCAGGCGAGCGCGTACATCTGCGAGGTAAAGGTCTTCGTCGCGGCGATCGAGATCTCGGGACCCGCATAGCACTGCAGATGGAATTCCGCGGTATTGCCGAGGAGAGAGCCGGCGGTGTTGGTCAGTGCGAGCGTGAGCGCCCCGTCTTCCCTTGCCTGACGGATGACCGCGGAAACATCTTCTGCGGCACCGGACTGGGACACGCCGATGACGAGAGAATCGGCATAATGCAGTTTGGCGCCGTAATTGGTGACGGCGGAAGGCGTGGAAAGACCGCAGGGGATACCGAGATAAGCGGCGAACAGATACTGTGCGTAGGTCGCGGCGTGATCGGAGGTGCCTCTGGCGGCAAAATAGACGTGCCTGGGATTCACCTTGCGGATCCGCTCCAACAAAAGAGCATAGGTCTCACGGTTTTTTTCATACAGCCCGGCAAGAACGGCAGGCTGTTCACGGATTTCTTTTTCAAGATTGATCATGATGAAACTCCTTTTCTAAACTCATTATATGAAATTGAAATAACGCAGGAAGAAGACACCGAGAAATATGGAAAACACCGAAACGGCAGTCGTTGAAAGCAGGATCTGACCGGCAAGATCGTAATCGGAGCCCATGCTTTCCGCCATGACGTAACCCGATACCGCAGACGGGCTGCCGAAAACGACGAAGATCGCACCGAGCTCGGTACCGCGGAAACCAAGCGCGATCCCTGCCGCGGCGGCTGCTGCGGGAACGAGAAAGCAGCGAAGGAGAACAGCGGAGGCCGTCAGCTTCCAACTCTTTTTCATGGTCCTGACGGAGAACCTTCCGCCGAGCGCGAGAAGCGCGAGCGGTACGGTCAGCTGACCGACGTAATTCAGCGTCTTTTCCGCGAAAACCGGAAGACGCAGACCGATTGCGGCGGAGAGCAGTCCGAGCAGGATCCCGATGATCAGGGGATTCGTGACGATGCTTTTCAGAATGGAACGGATCAGCGCCGAGGGCTTTTTCTTTTTATCCTCAGGCGCGTAGACGGAAAGCACGACGACCGCAAGCGCGTTGAACAGAAGGATCGAAAACGGAAGGACCAGCGCCATCACGCGTCCGCCGTCGTCACCGAACATATTCTCCATCAACGGCAGACAAAGGATCGCGATATTGGTCCTGTAAACGCCCTGGATGAAAGCGCCGCGCTTCGGATTCTCTTTGACAACGAGAGGAACGGTGAGGAACAGCAGCGCGAACAGGATCAGAATCCCGGCGATGACGAAAAGAACGATCCCGCCGTCGGACAGTGAAAAATCCTCACACGATACGATATCAAGATACAGAGAAACGGGAAGAGATACGCGGAACATCAGGCGATTCGCTTCTGTAAAGAAGGAATCCCTGAGAAGTCCTGTCTTCTGAAAGATAAAACCGATGACAGCCAGAAGGAAGACCGGAAGAACGGCGTTCATGCTGAAAAGAAAACTTTCTCTCATCTTTCTGTCCTTCTTTCTTATCGGATTTGAAACATTATACCACAAAACGTCCGTCCTTTCAAGGGATATTAACAACATTTTCCAATCCGGTATTCTTTCTTTTTTGTTCGATTTCACACCTCATTCACACAGAAAACAAAAAAGCGGTTTATAATAAAAAAAACGAAACGGAAAAGAGGCCCATTGAATGAACCTTCCGCCGGAAGAACCGTATCAGGTTCCGATCGTATACGCACCGTCCCCGGACGCCGAACGTCCGGCTGTCGCGGAAACGAAGAAAAAAAAGAAATCGCGTTTTCCCTTTGTCCTTCTGATCACCGTGCTCTGTGCCGTTTCTCTCTCGGTCGGATGTGTCCTCAGCGGGATCTTCCTGAAGAAACCTCAGTCTCCCGTCCCTTCCGACCCCGCGGAAACGGAAACGGAAAGCCCGAAGGAAACGAAAGCGGAAGACACGCTTCCCTCTCCGTCCGAAACGGACGAGCCGAAGGTCCAGGAAAGGAATCTCCCTGGAATAATCCCCGAGTTCCGCAAGGTCACGGAAGAAGGGATGAAAACAGCTGCCGAGATCTACGCGGAAAACGTGGAAGCGGTCGTCGGGATCACAGCAAAAGGAACGACGGTCAATATATTCGGTCAGACCTCCACGACGGCGAGCACCGGGACAGGGTTTATCGTGAATGAAAACGGCTATATCCTGACCAACTGTCACGTCGTGGAAGGCGGAAACGATTTTAAGGTCACGCTCTACGGCGGTCAGGTCTACGACGCGGTCGTGATCGGCAGCGACGCGGAGAACGACGTCGCGGTGCTGAAAATAGATGCTAACGGGCTTCATACGGTGGTGCTCGGCGATTCGGAGGAGAACGTCGTGGGCGAAGACGTTGCCGTGATCGGCAATCCGCTCGGTGAGCTCACATACACTCTGACGCGCGGCATCGTTTCCGCGCTGGACCGTGAGATCAATACCGGCGACGGCGCGATACGGATGTTCCAGATCGACGCGGCGGTCAATTCGGGCAATTCCGGCGGTCCCGCGTTCAATGCCTGCGGTCAGGTCATCGGGATCGTGACCGCAAAATACTCCTCCGGCACCGTCGAAGGGATCGGCTTTTGTATCCCGATCCGTGACGCCGTCAATACGGCAAACGACCTGATCCGTTACGGCTTCGTCCGCGGCAGAGCGACCCTCGGGATCAGTTACACCGACGCGTCCTCGATCTGGTCGTATTACCGTTATTACAGCGGCAGAAATGTGAAATATCTTTCCTACGGGGCGTACGTCACGAAGGTCGCGCCCGGCTCCGGTTCCGAAAAAGCCGGTCTTCTCGATGGCGATAATATCATCGGTCTGGACAGCGCGACCGTGGAAAACGCGGATATGCTGAAACGCCTGCTCAAAGCCCATCAGCCGGGAGATGCCGTGGACCTCACGATCTATCGCGGCGGCGAGGAACTGGTCCTCACCGTTGTCCTTGACGAATTCATCCCGGAAGGAGTTTCCACCGACGTACCGGGCGGAGACGTCATCCTCTGATACAAAAGAAGACCGCCGTAACGGCTTGTGTGAACCGTTCCGGCGGTCTTTTATACGATGTTTGTCAGGAAGTCGGCAGGTCGTCGATCAGGTCGATGAACCAGTTGGGCAGGTCTCTGTCGCAGTCGATCATCATATTCCCCGCAAAAAGCGCGATCTGACGGAGCCTGACGGAATTATCGTAAAAGATTGCAAGGTCGGTATACGGAATGATCTGCCTGAGATTCGGGAGAAGCCGCTCGAATCTTTTGCGTATGAACTCATCCGCGACCCCGTGTCCGCCCATGCTCATGCGTTTATGGACGCGAGCGATCGCCGTTTCAAGATCGTCCACGCCGATAAAGTAAAGACGGATCCGAAAGCCGTTTGCCTTTGCCTTTTTGATCTGCCGTACGACCGTCAGACCGGGCAGCGTCGATTCCAGGTGGAAGGACACGCGGTCGGCAATATTCTGATTGACACGTTCCAGCGCGATCATCCCCGCTTTTACCTGCGCGTCCGGATCTTTCCAGCTTCCGAGCGTTTTCACGATCTCGTCGATGTTGACTCTTTCCCCAAGCTCGTCCTCCGATTTGAGGATATGATATAAAGACGTTTTTCCGGCGCCGTTGATCCCGGCGATCACGGTGAAGACGGGCTCTCTTTCGCCCTTCAAAGCAGGATCTCCCCGACGGTTCTTTCCTGCCATAGCTGCAGTTTCAGATTGATCAGCGTTCTCCAGAAAGCTTTTTCTTCTCTGGACGTGGAAAGGATCAGGGAATCTTCCAGATCCTTCAGTTTCATTTTTTCAAACAGCGGGAATGATATCGGTTTTTCCGGTTCGTATTCCGTCGCCATTTCGGCGTCCATCTGCATGAGATCAGCTCCGTTTCAGATTTGATATTATGATTATATCATGTAATTATGAAAATTACAATAATTTTTCCGTGGATTTTCATTTCTTTGCTTTACAAATCTCCGCATTTTTGTTATAATCATATAAGACCGAAGGTCAATATTTGAAAAAGCAGGTGAACTGTATGAAAGTCAGTGTCAGCACGTACAGCTTCGGCGGATACGTGAATACGCTCGGCATCGAGGGTGTCATCGCAAAATCGGCGGAACTCGGTTTTACCGGCATAGAATTCGTTGAGGGCGGATGGACCAAAGGGCTAGATGTCGGCTACGCAAAGGAACTGCGCGCCATGTGTGCGGAAAAGGGTCTGACGCCGGTCGCATACTGCACCGGTGCGGATTTTCTGTCCGGTTCGGGCGGAGATACCGATGCGGAGGTCCTTCGTCTGCACGGACAGCTTGATTTTGCCGCGGCACTCGGCGTACCGAATATGCGTCACGACGTCTGCTACGGGCTGAGAGAAAGAAACGGAGCGAAGGTCGGTATTTCTTTTGACGACGTGCTTCCGATCCTTGCCGAAGGCTGCCGCAAGACAGCGGAATACGCGGAAAGCATCGGCATCGGTACAATGACCGAGAATCACGGTTACTTCGTACAGGACGCCGACAGAGTGGAAAAACTGATCAATGCCGCGAACCATCCTTCGTTCGGCGCGCTCGTCGACGTCGGCAACTTCATGTGTGCCGACGAGATCCCCTGCCGTTCCGTCGGTATCATGGCACGCTACGCCAAACACGTCCACGCAAAGGATTTCCACTACCTTTCCGGAAAAGAAGAGGTCCCTGCACGCGGCTGGTTCCAGACCCGCGGCTGCAATTACCTCCGCGGCGCGATCATCGGTCACGGCGCCGTCGGCGTTCATCAGTGCATCCGGATCCTTCGCAGCGCCGGCTACGACGGATGGGTCTCCGTGGAATTTGAAGGCATGGAAGACAATATTCTCGGCATCACCCTCGGGAAAGAGGCGCTCGAGAATTATTTCAAAAACTGATGGCAGATCCGAAAGAAACCGAAAAGGAAACGACCGTTCCCGGTGAGGAGCAGAACGAAAAGCGCTCGCTTTCCGATTATATTCCCCAAAAGAGAGCGGCTGACAAAAAGAAAGCGAAAACGGTCGTCATTATCCTTGCCGTTCTCTTCGTCGTTCTTCTCGGTCTGAACTTCCTTGCTTCCATGGATCTGGGAGACAAATTCAAAGGACTGTTCGGTCTTGAGACGGACGCGGAAACGAAAAAACCCCATTCCATCATCTTCTATACACCGGATTACGATGAAAACATCTTCGACGACCCGGAATATACCGAGCTGAATCATTTCGTCAGCTACACGGAGGGCGCCGCGACCTCGATGCTGGCGCCCGAGACCGATTTTCTGACCTATGGGCAGGGACTCAAGCTGCTGACGGACTGCCTATACGCCGCGCGGGACGGGAACGATACGGCTTATAACGCCTGCTTCTCCGCCGCCTATCTTGAAGAACAAGGAAGCATCACGGAATTCACGATGCAGCGGATCTACGATATCGATATCAAGCTTCTTACCTCGACCGTTCTGTTTGAAAACACGCCGGAAGAGGTCCATCGCTTCGAATACCGCGTATCCTTCCGGATCCAGAAAAACAACGGTACTTTCCGTCACGATTTCGGAAGTGACGTTGCCCTGCCGCAGATCTACGAGGTCATCATTCCGGACGCGACCGGCATTCCCGTTATCAACAGTATCAGCGACTACGTCAGATAAAAAATCGCTGAGGGTTTTCCCTCAGCGATTTTTTTGAAAAAGATGCCGTCCCGACCGGGACGGCATCCGAAAGATCAAGCCTTGAGATTCGATTTCAGCGTTTCGAGCTGTGCTCTCAGCTCTGCGGGGAGCTTATCGCCGAATTTGACGTAATGATCTTCGATCTCCTGTGCTTCCTTCGTCCAGACGGCAGGATCCACGTCGAGAATGGTCTTCAGCGTTTCGATCGGGAAATCGAGGTCGGTCAGATCGATGTCTTCGGGATAAGGAACGTAGCCGATCGCGGTCTCCTTCGCTCCGACCTTATCTTCACAGCGATCGAGGATCCAGTTCAGGACTCTCATGTTATCGCCGAAGCCCGGCCAGATAAAGTTGCCGTCGTCGTCGGTACGGAACCAGTTGACGTTGAAGATCTTGGGTGCCTTATCACCGAGTTTTTCGCCCATTTCAAGCCAATGACGGAAGTAGTCGCCCATGTGGTAGCCGCAGAACGGGAGCATCGCCATCGGATCGCGGCGGACGACGCCGACCGCACCGGCAGCGGCTGCGGTCGTCTCGGATGCCATTGCGGAACCGACGAAAACGCCGTTTTCCCAGTCTCTCGACTGATAGACGAGGGGCGTGCACTTTGCGCGTCTGCCGCCGAAGATGATCGCGGAGATCGGAACGCCGGCACCCTTATCGAATTCCTCGGAGAGGCAGGGGCAGTTAACAGCGGGAGCGGTGAAACGGGAGTTCGGATGAGCGGCGCAGGTCGATTTATCCTTCTTATCGAACTTGGTGCGGTCCCACTTGTCGCCCTTCCAGTCGATGCAGTACTTCGGAAGATCGCCGTTCAGACCTTCCCACCACACCGTATTGGTCTCAAGATCGTGCGCGACGTTGGTAAAGATCGCGTTTCTCTTGGTGGAAGCGAGCGCGTTGA
This sequence comes from Eubacteriales bacterium, assembly GCA_045617585.1. Lineage (GTDB taxonomy): Bacteria > Bacillota > Clostridia > Oscillospirales > CAG-272 > CAKRZE01. Next base: position 18,142 of record JAZLIW010000063.1, on the reverse strand, counting down.
AGTTGGACTTTTCGTTCGTGCCGGGAGCGACGCCGAAGAAGCCGTTTTCGGGGTTGATGGCGTAGAGGCGTCCGTCCTGACCGATCCGCATCCAGGCGATATCGTCACCGACGGTCCATACGCGGTATCCCTTTTCACGCAGATACTTCGGGGGGATCAGCATGGCAAGGTTGGTCTTGCCGCAGGCAGACGGGAACGCAGCCGCGACGTAGCGGACCTCGTGCTTCGGATTCTCGATACCGAGAATGAGCATATGCTCAGCCATCCAGCCTTCCTTCCAGCCCTGGTAGGAAGCGATGCGGAGTGCAAAGCACTTTTTGCCGAGCAGAACGTTGCCGCCGTATGCGGAGTTGACGGAAATGATGGTATTGTCCTCCGGGAACTGGCAGATATACCGTTTTTCCTTATCGACGTCGCACTTTGCATGGAAGCCGCGCACCCAGTCGTTGCTGTCACCGAGGGTCTCGAGGACCTTCGTGCCGACGCGGGTCATGATCGCCATATTGAGAACGACGTAAATGGAGTCGGTGATCTCGATGCCGATCTTCGCGAGAGGCGAACCGATCGGGCCCATCGAAAACGGGATGATGTACATCGTTCTGCCGCGATAGGTGTTGCGGGCGATATCGTAAAGCCGCGCGTACATTTCCTTCGGGTCGCACCAGTGATTCGTGGGGCCGGCGTCTTCTTCTCTTCTGGAGCAGATAAAGGTCCTGTCCTCCACGCGTGCGACGTCGTTCGGCTTCGTGCGGTGCAGGTAGCAGCCGGGAAGCTCCTCTTCGTTGAGCTTGATCATTTCCCCGGTCGAAACGGCGGTCTTGCGCAGCTCGTCAAGCTGTGCCTCGCTGCCGTCGATCCACATGACTTCATCGGGCTGAACGAGCGCCTTGATCTCTTCGATCCACTTCAGTACAGTGGGGTTCTTGGTCATTTCCATAAATGTCCTCTCCTTATCGTTTCCGTTCTGCAAATAGCGCAAAACGGGTTTTGAATACAAATTCATGCATGATAGATTATATCATTCTTTCTTCCGAAAATCAACCCTTTTCCGGAAGATATTTTTCCTTTTCATGAAAAATTAACAATTCCATCTTTCATCGTTATACCGCTTTACCTTGTTTGAAGGCGTCAGAACGGCACAAAAAGAAAGAACCGCCGTGAATTCCTTCATCGGCGGTCAGGATTCAGAAATCAAAGCCGATCGGCTCTCCTCCGCATGCAAGGATGCTTGCCTCGGCGAGCGCTTCCATCGAGTCCACGTAGCGGGAAGAAAGACCCCCGCCCCGTTTGATCAGGGAGAGCTCGGTGCATCCGAGCACGACGCGGTCACAGCCTCTCTCAAACATGGCTTCGGATACGGAGAGGAACGCTTTCAGGTCCGGTTCCTTTCCCTGCTTGATCTGATCGTAGATCACGTGCATCAGTATATCCTGTTCCGCTTTGTCCGGCAGATCCAGCGCGATCCCTTCGTGTCGGCAGGCACGCTCGTATCCGTGCGTCTCCACGGTCCCCTTCGTCGCAAGAAGGCCGATCTTCCCCGCCCCGAGCGACGCGCACTTTTTCACAGTCAGTTCCACGATGTTCAGCATCGGAACGCGGACGGAACGGCGGACGGAATCGTAAAAGAAGTGTGCCGTATTGCAGGGCATCACGATGACCTCGGCGCCGTAGGCTTCCAGCTTCTCAGCCTCTGCGATCATGCACACGGTCGGATCCTCGTCGGAATCCCCCGTGATATACGCCGTTCTGTCAGGGGTGGACGCCTTGCTGGATATCACGATATCAATGTGATCCTGATCGGTCACGGCAGCGGTATGCGACGTGATCAGTTCGTAAAAATAGACCGTAGCCATCGGTCCGAGGCCGCCGAGGATACCGAGTGTTTTCCGTTCCATCTTTTTTTCTCCCGTACCATACTCTTCATTTTGTAATAATATCACAAGTTTCGACCAAGTAAAAGTGATAAATGTGAATTTTTGTGAAAACGTTATCTAAACCGAAAATAAATCTTGACATTTCGGGAAGACTGTGATATTATATGTAAAGCGGTTTGCTTTACAGAGGAGAACGCTATGGAACGTGAAAGGAAAGAAGAAAAGGTATTTGAAGTCACGCTGCTCCTGGATTTCTACGGTGAGATTCTGAGCGAGACGCAGCGCGAAGCGATGGACCTTTTCTACAATGACGACCTTTCCCTTGCGGAGATCGCGGATCAGACCGGGATCACAAGACAGGGCGTGCGGGACCGGATCATCAAGGGCGAAAAGATCCTGACGGACCTTGAATCCAAACTCGGTCTCGTAAAGCGTTTCCTCGATACGAGAAACGAGATCGCCGGGATCGTTGCCTCTCTGAACGAGGTCAGCCGGAAGACCGGGATCGACGTTTCGGGGATCATTGCACGCGCAGAGGCACTTCTCTGACGCGGAAAGGCGGATAAGATGTTTGATTCACTTGTTGAAAAAATGAACGCGGCATTCCGCAAGTTCAAAAATAAAGGAAAACTGACCGAGTCAGACGTCAAGGAAGGAATGCGGGAGATCAAGCTCGCCCTTCTCGAGGCGGACGTCAACTACAAGGTCGTGCGCGAATTCACGAACAAGGTCACGGAGCGTGCCGTCGGCACCGACGTACTGGAAAGCCTGATGCCCGCACAGATGATCGTCAAGATCGTCAACGAAGAGCTCACCGCACTGATGGGCTCCGCCAATGAAAAGCTCAATTTCTGCAACAACGGTCCTACCGTCATCATGATGGTCGGTCTTCAGGGTGCAGGTAAAACGACGCACTGCGGCAAGATCGCCGGTCTTTTGAAAGATAAGCAGAAGCGCCGTCCCCTTCTCGTCGCCTGCGACGTTTACCGTCCTGCCGCGATCAAACAGCTTCAGGTCGTCGGTGAGCAGCTTGATATCCCCGTCTTCACGATGGGCGATCAGGTCTCTCCCGTTGAGATCGCCAAAGAGGGCGTCAAGCACGCGATCGCGCACGGGCACGACGTCGTGTTCATCGATACGGCAGGCCGTCTGCACGTCGACGAAGGAATGATGGAAGAGCTGGTTGCCATCAAGGAAGCCGTCGATCCGAAAGAGATCCTTCTCGTCATTGACGCAATGCTCGGGCAGGACGCCGTGAACGTTGCCGAGACCTTCAACGAAAAACTGGACCTCACCGGCGTCGTCCTGACGAAGCTCGACGGCGATACGAGAGGCGGCGCGGCGCTCTCCGTCCGTTCCGTGACCGGAAAACCGATCAAATTCGTCGGTGTCGGCGAAAAGCTCGACGCGATCGAATTCTTCTATCCCGACCGTATGGCTTCCCGGATCCTCGGCATGGGCGACGTGCTCTCCCTCATCGAGAAAGCGGAAAGCGCATACGACGAAAAGCAGGCCGCGCAGCTCGAAGAAAAACTCCGCAAGAACGTTTTCACGCTCGACGATTTTCTCGATCAGTTCCGTCAGATCAAAAAGATGGGCAATATGGAACAGCTCGTCGGAATGATCCCCGGGATCGACCGCAGCAAGATCAAGGACGTGAAGATCGACGAGAAGCAGCTGGCACATACTGAGGCCGTCATCCTTTCCATGACGAAAAAGGAACGGGAAAAGCCCGATATCCTGAACGCAAAACGCCGTCTCAGGATCGCGAAAGGCGCAGGCGTCGGCGTGGACGAGGTCAACCGCGTCATGCGGCAGTACGATCAGGTCTGCAAAATGATGAAACAGTTTTCCGGCAAGAACATGAAAAAATTCGCAAAAAAAGGTATGAAGCTTCCCTTCTGAGAAAGCTCGCCTTTTTCAAATAAACAAACAAAAAACATATTATCGGAGGAAACAAACCATGGCAGTCAAAATCAGACTCAGAAGAATCGGCGCAAAGAAGCAGCCCTACTACCGCGTGATCGTTGCGGATTCCAGATCTCCCCGTAACGGCAGATTCATCGAAGAGATCGGTCATTACAATCCCCTGACGGATCCGGCTGAGATCGTAATCGATGCTGAAAAGGCGCAGAACTGGATCAAGAACGGCGCGCAGCCCACTGAAACGGTAAAGGCACTTCTCAAGAAGCAGAACATCATCGAGTGATCCGCTCCTTGGAGGTATTGAAGTGCTGGATTTGAAAACGCTGCTCGCAGATATTGCGCGCGCAATCGTCGAGCACCCCGAAGAAGTCGTTATTGAAGATAAGTCAACGGAGAATGAAATCTATCTGATCCTCCACGTTGCCGAATCCGACGTCGGAATGGTGATCGGCCGTCACGGCAAGATCGCAAAGTCGATCAGAATGGTCATGAAAGCCGCAGCTAATTCAATCAACAAGAGAGTCACGGTTGAAATCAGCTGATCAAGGACCGGAAATATAAGGCTGCCGCAAGTCGGCGGTCTTATTTTTTTGTAAAAGGTCTTTTCTTTTTTCCGTTTCTGTGATATAATAATATTATACTTTAACATATGGAGCGTATAATGAACGTATTGCTTACCGGGGGCTGCGGTTTCATCGGCACGCATACCGCTGTTGCCTTTGAAAACGCCGGATACCACGTGATCCTCGCGGATAACTTTGCCAATTCCAAATTCGAGTCGGTCCGGAGAGTCCGGGCGCTGGTCGGACGCGAGGTTCCCTTCTATCGGATCGACTTTACCGACGCCGCTGACGTCAACGATCTTTTTGAAAAGGAAGCGATCGACTGCGTGGTACATTTTGCCGGACTGAAAGCGGTCGGTGAATCAGTCCGCCTGCCCCTCAACTATTACCGAAACAATCTCGATTCCACTTTGACTCTGCTTGAGACGATGAAACGTCACGGCGTTCGCAAGCTGATCTTTTCCTCCTCCGCGACCGTATACGGTGAACCGGACGTTGTACCGATCGGAGAGGATCAGCCGGTCGGCAGATGCTCAAATCCCTACGGACGCACAAAGTATATGATCGAGGAGATCTTAAAGGATACCGTTACTGCCGATCCGTCATTCACGGCGATCGCACTGCGATATTTCAATCCGATCGGCGCTCATGAAAGCGGAACGCTGCTGGAGGATCCGAATGGAATCCCTAACAACCTGATGCCGCTTGTGCTCCGCGCCGCAACGGGCAAAATGCCCCGCCTCAGCGTTTTCGGCAGCGATTATCCCACGCCCGACGGCACCTGCATCCGTGATTATATCCACGTCTGCGATCTCGCCGAAGGGCACGTCAAGGCCGCGGAATTCGCTTCCCGCAGTGACGGTGGCTTTGAAGCGATCAATCTCGGGACCGGCACCGGATACAGCGTTCTTGACGTGATCTCCACCTTCATATCCGTCAACCACGCCGAGATCCCCTACGTCATCGCAGACCGCAGACCGGGTGACATTGCCTGCGTCTATTCCGACCCCTCCAAGGCAAAATGTCTGCTCGGCTGGGAGGCAAAGCGTACGCTGCGCGATATGTGCAGGGATTCCTACGCTGCCGCGATCAAAAACCCCGACGGTTACCCGGACACCGAAAACTGACGATAATAGAAATGAAAACGGAACGGTATCGATCTGACACCGTTCCGTTTAATAATGATACGATCATGCCTCCGCTTTTGCGGGCTTGACTTCCTTCAGGACAAGCTTCGGCGCCTTTCCTGCGACCGTCTTATCCGTTATGATCACTTCCGCCACGTCGCTTCTCGAGGGGATGTCGTACATGATATCCGTCATGACGGACTCCATGATCGAACGAAGACCTCTGGCACCGGTATTGCGTTCGATCGCGAGCGCGGCGACCTTACGCAGCGCGGCATCCGTGAAGGTGAGCTTGACGCCGTCAAGTTCAAAGAGCCTTGCGTACTGCTTTTCGATCGAGTTCTTCGGTTCGCGCAGAATGCGGACCAGCGCTGCCTCATCAAGATCGTTGAGACCGACGATGACCGGCAGACGTCCGACCAGCTCCGGGATCAGACCGTACTTCACGATATCGTGCGCCGTCACGTCTCCGTAGACGTTCGCGGACTTCCGTTCCGCTCTCGTTTTGACCTCGTTCTCGAAGCCAATCCCCTGCTTCCCTTTTCTTTCCTCGATCAGGGAGGCAAGACCGTCGAACGCACCGCCGCAGATAAACAGGATATTCTCCGTATTGATCTGGATGAACTCCTGATTGGGATGCTTTCTGCCGCCCTGCGGAGGAACGTTGGATACCGTACCTTCGAGGATCTTCAGGAGCGCCTGCTGCACGCCTTCCCCGGAAACGTCACGGGTGATCGAGCGGTTTTCGCTCTTTCTGGAGATCTTGTCGATCTCGTCGATATAGATGATCCCTTTTTCGGCGCGTTCGATGTCGTAGTCGGCAGCCTGGATCAGCCGCAGAAGGATATTTTCCACGTCCTCGCCGACGTAGCCCGCCTCGGTGAGCGTCGTTGCGTCCGCGATGGCAAAGGGCACACGGAGCGATTTTGCCAGCGTCTGGGCAAGATAGGTCTTACCGACGCCGGTCGGGCCGAGCAGAAGGACGTTGCTCTTCTGGATCTCGACTTCCTCTTCCGTGTTCTTCTTTTTTCTGCGGGACGGTCCCTTCTGCAAGATCCGTTTATAATGATTGTAGACGGCAACGGAAAGGACCTTTTTCGCCTCGTCCTGTCCGATCACGTACTGGTCAAGGACCGCCTTGAGCTCTGCCGGCTTCGGCAGCGTGCTCATGGAAAGAGCCCCGTCGTCCGTCACGGCTTTCTGCTCGTGCGCTTCAACGATCTCGTTGCAGGCGTCTAGGCAGAAATTGCAGATATACGCGTTCGTCATCGAGGGGATCATGAATTGAGTCTGTGATTCTTTCCTTCCGCAGAAGGAGCAGCAGACCTCGGTATAGTTCTGATTCTTAGCCATATGACATCCGTTTCTCCGGCGATACAACAGAACGGCAGAGGAACGATCGCCGGATCATTCCTCTGCGCGCTGTATCAGATTCTCTTTGCGATCACTTTGTCGATCAGCCCGTATTCCATTGCCTCTTGAGCGGAAAGGAAATTATCGCGGTCGGTATCTTTTTCGATCACCTCGAGCGGCTTGCCCGTGTTCTCGGAAAGGATACGGTTCAGCGTGTCGCGGATCTTCAGGATATGGTCGGTATGGATCTTGATATCCGATGCCTGACCCTGTGCTCCGCCGAGCGGCTGATGGATCATGATCTCACTGTTCGGGAGCGCGAAGCGCTTTCCCTTTGCACCGCTGGAAAGCAGGAATGCACCCATGGATGCCGCCATACCGATGCAGATCGTTGAAACGTCGCATTTGATATAATTCATCGTATCGTAGATCGCCATTCCCGCGGTCACGGAACCGCCGGGGCTGTTGATATACAGCTGGATATCGCGGTCGGGATCCTGCGCTTCGAGAAAGAGCAGCTGCGCCACGACAAGAGAAGCGGTAACGTCGTTGACCTCGTCGGAAAGAAATATGATACGGTCGTTCAGCAGGCGGGAGTAAATATCGTACGCACGCTCACCGCGGTTGGTCTGTTCAATAACGGTTGGGACAAGTGCCATTTTCCATCATCCTTTCATCGGGTCGGGGGTGCGGGAGCGGTCAGTCCTTCTTCTCGGTCTCCTCGGGAGCCTTATCAGTGATCACAGCGGCTTCCTTCACGAGCTTCACGGCGCTTCTCAGCTTGAGATCGGCGGCGATCAGGGACACGTCAACTCTTGCTTTCACATCGTCGGCAGTCATGCTGTAAGCCTTTGCGATCTCCGCGATCTCGTTGTCGATCTCTTCCTCGGTGGGCTCGATCTTTTCAAGCTCAGCGATCTTTTCGAGGACGAGACGGTTCTTGACCTGCTTTTCCGCGCGGGGACGGAGCTGGAGACGAAGATCGTCTGCCTGCATGCCGGTATACTTCAGGTAGGTATCAAAATCGATCCCCTGCATTCTCAGTCTCTGCGCATAGTCCTGCATGCCCTGGTCAACTTCGGACTCGAACATGCACTCGGGAATATCGGCGACCATCTTTTCGATCAGGGCGTCAACGATCTTCTGCTCGGTGTCTGCGTCTGCGGCGTCGTTGTGGCGCTTTTCAATGTTTGCCCGGACGGAAGCCTTATATTCATCGAGAGTATCGTATTCGGAAACATCCTTGGCGAATTCATCGTCCAGAGCGGGAAGCTCCTCGTACTTGATGGCCTTGATCGTGACCTTGAAGACTGCGGGCTTGCCGGCAAGAGAAGCCTCGCCGTATTCCTCGGGGAACGTCACATTGACGTCAAAGGATTCACCGACGGAATGACCGATCACCTGATCCTCAAAGCCGGGGATAAAGGAACCGGAGCCGAGCTTCAGGGAGTAATCCTCGCCCTTGCCGCCGTCAAACGCTTCCCCGTCGGAGAAGCCCTCGAAATCGATCACGGCAGTGTCGTCCTTCGCGGCGGCACGGTCGGTAACTTCGATCTCTCTTGCGTTCTTCTTTCTTGCAGCTTCGATCTCTGCGTCGACTTCCTCGTCCTTGACGGGAGCGATCACGCGGTCGATCGCAAGACCGCGGTAATCCGCGATATCAACGGAAGGCTTGGTATAGACCTTTGCGGTCATTTCAACGCCGTTCTCATCAATGGAAACGACGTCAAACTCAGGCTGGGAAACGACGTCCGCACCGGAAGCAGTCAGAGCCTCGTCATAAGCCGCGGGAACGACGGTATTCAGCGCTTCATCGTAGAAAACTCCTTTGCCGTACAGCTTCTCGACCATGGCGCGGGGCGCCTTGCCCTTGCGGAAGCCGGGGATCGTCATCTTGCCGATATTCTTCTTGTAAGCGGCGTTGACGGCCTTCTCGAATACGTCCTTATCAATGGAAAAGGAGATCTCCACGCGATTCTTTTCCACTTCTTTCATGCTCTTGAAACTCATTCTATTCTATCCTCCAAAAGATATATTCAAATCCATTTGTTTATTTTACCATATTTTCAGAATAAGTCAATACGTGCGGCGCACTTTTTGCAATTTATTCATGAATTTATGTCGAATTTCGTTTCGATCCGCAGCGGTACGAATCCGAGATAATCGGCGGCAGCGATCGAAAATGTGATCCCTTCGTATTCCGTCGACGCAGGCTCGTCGTAGACGCCGTGGATATGTCCGTACCATACGCGGCGGACGCCGTATTGATGAAGGAGCGTGACCAGCTCCTCGCTGACGAAGTCTCGGAACACGGGCGGAAAATGAAAAAACGCGAGCAGCTCGGCATCCGGGTGCTCCTCCTTCAGCTTCGCCGCCTGCATGAGACTGATCTCAAGTCTTCCCGCTTCCCTCGCTGCGATCTTTGAATAATCGGAGTTTTTCGGCGCGCTTTTCCCGTCGAGAAACCATCCCCTCGTCCCGCAGAGGATCGCTCCCTCCTCGTACACCGCGTTGTTATGGAGAAGATGAAGAGATCCGAAACCCCGTGCGTCAAAGAATCGCTGCATGGAGGTCGCGGTATTCCAGAAGTAATCGTGGTTGCCTCTGCCTAAATACTTCTTTCCGGGAAGCGCGTTCAGGAGTGCCAGATCGGGAGCGGCCTCCTCCGCGGACATTCCCCAGGAGATATCTCCTGGCAGGACGACGGTATCGTCCTCTCCCACGGTCCGCAGCCATCCGCCGACCAGCTTATTCAGATAACCGTTCCATCTCCTGCCGAAGACGTCCATCGGCTTATCGGAAGCAAGAGAAAGGTGCGGATCGGACAAAATGTAGAGCGACACGATTTCTTACCTCCTGTTTGAATGAAAAGGGCGTGAAGCGTCAAAACTACGGGTACGATCAAAGGAGAAAGGAAAAGAACATGGATCAGTTTATCAGAAACGAAGACAAAAAGAAGGAGAAACCCCGTCATATCAGAGGCTTATCCTGCGACGTGCAGGGCTGCTGCTACCACGACGGGGATTCCTATTGCACCGCAGACAACGTGTCCATCGGACCGATCTCGGCATGTACCTGCTCGGATACGGTTTGTGCCACCTTCCGCCCCCGGTCATCGCTCGGAAGCAAACGGGGCTGATCAGGCTTCCGCGAGAACGGTATTCTTCATTTCCTCCGCTTTGATCGGTTTCAACGGGTCAAAGCGGACTTCTTTTTCAAGGACGCCGATCAGTTTGGCGGGGATCTCGGTCCCGGTCAGTTCACTGAGGCGGCGCATGGACTCGAATTCGTCTTCCGGAACGTCATCCGTCAGAGAGGCAAGGACAGCAGGAGAGAATTTGTACGGGCTCGCGGTGGAAACGACCAGCATCTTGCGCATCCCGTCAACGAGAGAACGGTATTTTTCCGCGCAGTACAGAGCGACGCCGGTATGAGTATCGGAGAGGTATCCGCCGCAGAGGTCGAATGTCTTGCGGATGGAACGGCGGATCTCGCCGTCATCCGGGCAGCAAAGACCCGTGAAAACGGAATTCAGGCGGCGGAGGAGATCTGCGTCGATCTCATATCTGCCGGTCTTCTTCAGCTGTTCCATCAGCGACCGGGTCTTTTCGGCACCGGCAGTATAGAAGAGGAGACGTTCCAGATTGGAGGAGATCAGGATATCCATCGAGGGAGACACGGTCGTATAGAAGGGACGGTTTCTGTCGTAAACGCCGGTACGGAAGAAATCGGTCAGAACGCTGTTCTGATTGGAAGCGCAGACGAGATGATTGACCGGGAGTCCCATCTTCTTCGCGAGATACGCGGCAAGGATATTGCCGAAGTTTCCGGTCGGAACGGTGATATTGATCTCCTCGCCGAAGCGGATCTCACCCTGATTGACGAGATCGCAGTATGCGGAAATATAATAAGCGATCTGCGGCGCAAGTCTGCCCCAGTTGATGGAATTCGCGGAGGAGAAGAAGCAGTTTTTCTCTCCGACGGCTTCGATCGCGTCGGGATCCGCAAAGATCGCCTTGACACCGTTCTGCGCGTCGTCAAAGTTGCCGATCACGGAGTGAACGGAGACGTTCTTCCCTTCCTGCGTCGCCATCTGCAGCTTCTGGATCGCCGAAACGCCGCTGACGGGATAAAACACGGTGATGCGTACGCCGTCAACGTCACGGTAGCCTTCGAGCGCCGCTTTTCCGGTATCGCCGGAGGTGGCGACGAGAATATACGCGGTGCGGGTCTCTCCGGTCTTGACGAGAGCTCGGGACAGGAGCTTGGGCATCAGCTGCAGCGCCATATCCTTGAAAGCGCAGGTCGGTCCGTGCCAGAGTTCGAGGACCTCGGTCCCCTCGGCGATCTTCACGACGGGAGCGGCTCCGCCCGGGAAACGTTCTCCGAAGTACGCTTCTTCGCAGTCATGAAGAAGCTCTTCCTCCGTGTAGTCGTCGTCGAGATACATGTGAAGGATCTTCGCGGCACGTTCGGGATAAGACATCCGGCATAATCCGAGGAGAAATTCATCGGTCAGGATCGGGAGCTCTTCCGGAACGAAAAGACCGCCGTCCTTTGCAATGCCCTGTTTGATCGCACCGGCAGAGGTGGTCACCTCTCCGGAGCCTCTGGTGCTGATATATCTCATTTTCTGTTCCCGCTATTTTACAAGCGTCCTTTCGGGATTTGGTCATCGCCGTATCACGTCGGCGGAATTCAAGTGCATTATAACAGATGTTTATGAATGAATCCAGCGTGAAAAGAAATTTCGTGCGTTTGAATAAAAAATCTTTTCGGCGATCCGTTCGGAATGGGTATATTTACAAACCTCATCGTACAGTTTTCCGAGGTCACCGACGCCGCCGATACCGACGGGAAGGCCTGACGTTCCGTCCAGATCGCAGCCGATGCAGGTGAGGTCCTCACCGCCGAGTCGGTACGCGTGCATCATATGGCGTACGACGTCGTTCATCTGTGCGGGGACGCGGTCGGTCAGGAACGAGCCGACGAGATTGATGCCGACGATGCCGCGAACGGCAAAGAGCTCCTTCAGCATATCGTCGGTCAGGTTTCTCCCGTGGGAACGAAGCGCACGGCAATTTGAATGGGACGCGATGACCGGCATTTTTCTTTCCTTCGCGATCGCGACGGTATCGTAAAACGTCCGGTCGGAGGCGTGCGAGAGGTCGGGCAGGATCCCGAGATCGAAGCAGCGGTTCACGGTCTCTTTACCGAATTCCGTCAGCCCTTCGTCCGTATTCCACGATCCGCAGACGCTGTTGGTATCCGCCCAGCCGAGCGTCAGCACGCGGACACCGGAACGGTACAGCTCTTCGATGCGTTCCGGCTTACCGTTCAGGATCACGGAATCCTCGACGCCGAGGATCGGCGTGAACCACGGCGCGTCGACTGAGGCACATTCATTCTTAAAGTAATCACGGACCCTGAGAAATCGCTCCCACCCTTCCTCTGGAGTCAGACTATGCTGCGTCCAGACGGCGAAGACCTGACGGTATTCCGAGAAGGTACCCGCCGCACGGTCAAGCGAAATATGGAGAGAGTCGTTGTCCTTCAGTCGAAGCTTTCCGGTTTCGATCTCAAGGGCGGTATCACAATGCAGATCAAAGAGTTTCATATAGCATTCCTTTTCAGTTTTATCGTTTTCCCATGGCTCCGAAGGCCTTTTCGATATGATTGAATTCAAAAGCGGCGCAGCCGTTATCGAATTCCTCATACCAGACCTCAATCACATCGATACGGGGCTGAAGATCGGTCTTGTGGAAGCGGGTATAGACCCGGACGGCACTCGCAAATCTCTGCTTTTTGATCGTTCCGACGCTTCGCGAAGGACGGATGAATCCTGCACTTTTCCGGTTCCGGGTCTTGACCTCAACGAATACGATGTTCCGGTCGTTTTCTGCGATAAGATCGATCTCGCCGTGAGCAAGGCGGGAGTTTCGGTCTATGACGCGGTAACCCTTCCGCGTCAGATAATCGGCGGCGGGTTTTTCGCCCGCCCTTCCGATCTGTTTGTTATCGGACTTCATCCGCTGCCGGTTCTTCGGTCTGGGAAATATAGACCATCCCTCGCGTCCCGTCGACCGTCACGGAGGTCCCGGAACGGAGAAGACGGGTCGCGCCGCCGGCACCGACGATCACGGGGATATCAAGTGCCTGACCGGCAACGGCAGCGTAGGAATCCACGTCGCCGTTTTCACAAACGATCGCTTTGGAGGAACGGATCATGGAAATAATGCGCTCGGAAGCGCTCGGAATCACGAGGATCTCGCCGGGAACGTAATCGCGAAGGACTTCCTCCTCGCTCCGGCAGACGCGAAGCGAACCGAAGACCTTTCCGCCCGAGACACCGGTCCCGGTCACGAGGATATCGCCGACGAGCTGCGCCCGGAGCATATTGGTGGTCCCGGATACACCGGGGATCCCGGCGGTGATCACAACGAGATCGCCGTAGTTGACGTACCCGGCACGGTAGGTAAGATCAACGGAGGCTGCGACGAGTTTATCCGTCGAATTGTATTCCCCCATCAGGAGCGGTCTCACGCCCCAGCTCATATTCATCTGACGGCAGACCTTTTCAGAGGGAGAGCAGCCGATGATGTCGATCGCGGGACGGAAGCGGGAGATGAGACGCACGGTCTGACCGCTCTTTGTCGCGGCGATGATCGCAGACGCCTTCAGGTCGTGTGCGGTTGTAACGGTCGCGTGAGAGATCGCGTTCACGACGGAGAGGGTCCCGTCTCCGAAGCGGAAGTGGCGGAACTTTTCTTTGTAATCGATGTCGTTTTCGGTCCGTTCCGCGATGCGGGACATGGTCTTGACTGCCTCGATCGGATAGAGACCGCTTGCTGTCTCGCCGGAGAGCATGATCGCGCTCGTGCCGTCGTAGATCGCGTTCGCGACGTCGTTGACCTCCGCGCGCGTCGGACGGGGGTTCTTCGTCATGCTTTCGAGCATCTGCGTCGCGGTGATGACCTGCTTCCCTGCGTTATAAGCCATGGAGATCATCTGCTTCTGATACAGAGGGATATTTTCCATCGGGACTTCAACGCCGAGATCGCCGCGCGCGACCATCAGACCGTCCGCCTCGTTCAGGATCTCCTCGACGTTTTCCACACCGCGCGCGTTCTCGATCTTGGCGATGATACGCATATCGCTGCAGCCGAGTCTGGCGAGCTCGGCACGGATCTGACGGATATCCTCCGCACGCTGCGTAAAGGAGGCGGCAATAAAGTCAAAGCCTTCTCTGACACCGAACGCAATATCCTGCTTATCCTTTTCGCTGAGGAAAGGAAGGGACAAAGCAGCGCCGGGAACGTTGATGCTCTTCCGGTCGGAGATGACGCCGCCGTTGACGACCGTGCAGCGGATCTCCCGCGCGTCGGCGTAATCGACGCACAGTTCGATCAGTCCGTCGTCGATCAGGAGACGGGAACCGGGTCTTATGTCAGCGTAGAGACCTGTATACGTGATGGAAACGCCGTTTTCGTCGCCCTCGCGGTCGTCCTCGTAAAGAATGAAGGTCTGACCGGGAACGAGCTCGACTTTCCCGTTTTTGAATTTCTTGAGGCGGATCTCCGGTCCCTTCGTATCAAGCAGAAGCGCGGTGTGAAGATTCAGTTCCGCTCTCAGTTTCTTAACAATATCCGCTTTCTGCTTATGTCCCTCGTAGTCACCGTGGGAAAAATTGATGCGTGCGACGTCCATGCCTGAAAGCATCAGGCTGCGGATGACCTCCTCCGTTTCGGATGAAGGACCGAGCGTGCAGATGATTTTCGTTTTTCTCATAGTACATTTCATGGCTTTCGCTTTGCGAAAGCTTCCTTTCTTCGGAATTGCGGTTGGTTTTGCGAAGCAAAATCATTGCCGTAAAGCAATGATGACCGCAAAACGGCGGTTTGAAAACCCGTTTTCAAACTGAGACTCCGATCTCAGCAGATCATGATTTTATTGCTTTCGAATATTTCGGTCACGATCCTCGGGTCTTCCGCGAGGACCATGCGCCGTAAGAGTGAGCAGACCGGCTGCTCCGTATGATAATGTCCCGCAATGACGATATTCATGTTGCCTTCCGACGCGTCCGTCAGAAGATGGTGTCCGCCCTCCCCGGTAACGAAGGTATCGGCACCGGCAAGCTCGGCATCTTTTACGTAATCTTTTCCAGATCCTCCGAGGACCGCGACACGTTCCGTGTACGCAGAGCATTTGACGGCAGATACCGCGGGAACGTCGAGACAGTCCTTGAGATCGGAAACGAAATCCTCAAATTTCAGTTTTTCTTGCAGATAACCGATCCTGCCCATACCGCATTCGCCGAACGGTACCGTTTCCTCCAACCCGAGAACGGAAGCAAGAACGTCGTTGACGGCGCCGTCCATCGCGTCAAGGCGCGTATGGAAGGAAAAGCCGGAGATATCCCGCTTGACGAGCTGGATCAGCTTCGGGTCCGTCAGCGAAGGAATGGGACGGAAAAGAAGCGGGTGGTGAGAAACGATCAGATCAAACGAATGCTCGTCCGCAAACGAGATCGCGTCGTCGGTGCAGTCAAGCGTGATCAGTACCTTTTTTACTTCCCGGTCGGGATCGGGACAAACCATAAGCCCGTCATTATCCCATTCACACCGAAGAGATTCGGGGATCTTTTCATTCAGTTTCTGATAGAGCATCCGTACGTTCATTCCCGTTTTCTCCGTTCGTCAGTTTATCGATTTCCGCAAGGATCAGCTCCTCAAACGATTGGTCTTCTCCTGCCGCGTCTTTGCCGGTTTTTCTTACTGTATAGATGCTTTTCAGCCGTTCGAGATAGGCGTCGTAAAGAAAGGGATCAAGGTCACGTTCCGCGTATCCGATCACACAACGGACGGGATCGGGCTCCTGCTCCTTCCCTTCGTACCTGCAATAAAGAACGGTGTAGATCTTGTCCTCCCGGACCAGCCTCTCTTCGAGGATCCGGAAGCCTTCGCCGACCAGGTCGCGTCGAAGGACGTCGGGTCGGGTCATCGGCTGCAGGATCAGTCGGATCTCCGGGTCCCGCACCCAATCAGCGGCAAAAAGGATCGACCGGATCAGTTCTCCGCCCATCCCGCAGATCACGACGGTATCCGGACGGAAATCCCGCAAGCCTTCCAGCCCGTTTCCCTTATGAAGAACGACCCTGTCCGTCATCTTGTATTTTTTCAGCGTTGCTTCCGCCCGCTCAAGCGGTCCGTCCGTCAGATCGGAAGCAACGACCGCCGACGCGATCCGGTTCTGCATAAGATACACCGGAAGATAAGCGTGATCGGTTCCGACGTCAACGACTCTGGCGCCTTTCCCGACGAAGGAAGCCGCGCAGCTCAGACGCGGACCGAGGCTGATTTTTTCTGCCATATCGATTCACATTGAAAAGGGGCTCACGGTGATACCGAAGCCCCTTCTCCTCACTTCTGTTCCGCGAGAAATTCGTTGATCTTTTTGACGAGCTCGTCCGCGTCGGTCCCGTGAACGGCGCAGGCGTCCTCGATGGATTCCCCTCTGGAAGCGGGGCATCCGAGGCAGTGCATACCGATCGCAAAGAAGAATTCGGCGGTATCGGGATTCATATCAAGAACGTCTCCGATGATGGATTCTTTCGTAACTTTCATTTTCATATCCTCCTGAAACAAAATTTTCACTGATACTATTATACCCATAAGACGTGAAAAAGTCAACAGTCCCGCGCAGGTTTTTTCGGATTATTTCCGCCGTTTCCGTCTTTCACGTCTTGCAATCCGTCTCCGTCTGTGATATACTTGACGCAAGACAATCATACGGAGGAAATGAAATGGAAATCACGGATTACCGCGGTGAAAAGACAGAATGTGCGAAGCTCTTCGATACGATCGCGGCAAGAGGCGACGCTCTGTTCAAGCCGATCGGCGCGGAACGCTTTGAATCCGTGTTTCTGGACCCCGCGATCGGACCGATCGTACTTACGGGAAAAGAGGACGGTGCGCTCATCGCGTTTTCCGCAGGCAACTGCAGCGGAACCACGGGATATATCACGTATACCGGCGTCCGTGCAGACAAAAGGCGCCTCGGATACGGAAGAAGAATCACGGAAGAACTGGAACGGAGGCTGATCCTGGATCATCCCGAAATGAAAAAGATCGAGCTGGTCTTTTACAATCCGACTGAGCTTCCGTGGCTGATCCCCGGTCACGAGCCGCACGATCACGCGGGGGAACCCGGCGTCGATACTGCGACCCCCGCTTATCCGTTTTTCGAGTCTCTCGGATACCGCGCATGGA
Source organism: Eubacteriales bacterium (assembly GCA_045617585.1). Taxonomy (GTDB): domain Bacteria; phylum Bacillota; class Clostridia; order Oscillospirales; family CAG-272; genus CAKRZE01. The sequence continues at coordinate 1,031 of JAZLIW010000063.1, read as the reverse complement.
CGATCCAGAACACCTATTACCTTTCCCTTTCCGATTACCGTTACCCGCCTGAAATGGAGACGCGTCTCAAAGCTCTGAAAGAAAAAGGAATCACGGTCACGTATTTCGACCGGGAGAAGCATCACGGTTTCAGCGATCTCTTCGACAATATCGGCAATGAAGGCTGGAGGAACCGCGTGATGAAACGACTCGACGAACCGATCGTCGTCGCCGCGGACGAAAGCGGAAAGATCGTCGGTTATACCGGTCCGCTCTCCGTTTCACCCGAAGGCAGAGGTCTGTTCTGCGGGATCGCGGTCAGAACGGATTACAGACATCTGGGGATCGGGAAAGCACTGTTTGCCGGTCTGTGCAGAGGTCTGTCCGAGCAGGGCGCGGTCTTCATGTCTCTTTTCACCGGAGACAATAACCCGGCACGGTATATCTACGAAAGCGCAGGCTTCCGCATCGTCCGCTCTTTTGCCACCATGAGAAAGATCATACACGATTAAAACCGAAAGGAAGGATTCATATGTGCATTTTCTGTGAAATCGTCGCGGGGAGGATCCCTTCGACCAAGGTCTATGAGGACGAAAAGGTCCTCGCGTTCCGCGATATCAACCCCCAGGCCCCGACCCACATCGTCGTCATCCCGAAGGAACACGTCGAGGACATGAACGGCATCGGAGCCGAAAACAGTTCCCTGATCTCCCGCATTTTCGAGGTGATCCCCGTGATCGCGAAGGCGGAAGGACTGACGAACGGATACCGCGTCATTTCCAACTGCGGTCCTGATGCCTGCCAGTCGGTAAAGCATCTGCACTTCCATATTCTCGGCGGGAAGCAGCTGCCGGATAATATGGGCTGAACGGAATATTCAAAAACGTCCTTCCGGGATTATCGGAAGGACGTCAGAGCGCTGACAAAGGGTTCAGAAAAGCTGAGCCCTTTGTTTTTTTATTTACAAAAGAGAAGAAAAGTGGTAAAATAGAATAAGAAAGAGGCAAGGGGGAAAGAGAAATGATCGTAGAAAAACAGGGAAAACAAATAAA
>JAZLIW010000062.1:0-16110 GCA_045617585.1 Eubacteriales bacterium | reverse complement strand
CATTATGGAGTAATTTGAGAGAAAACCGGAGGTATCCGGTCGGCCGGGAAAAACGGCCGGAAGGAGGTCCCGCCATTCTATGAACGAAGAAGAAAAAAAGGAAACCGAGCAGGCGCCGCCCGGAAAACGGTACGTCTACGTTCCGGTCAGATCCGCCATCCCGCTCTGGTGCGCGGTGATCGCGTGGGTGATCTGCGCCCTGCTGTTCCCGCTCTACAAGATCGGCTGGCTGATCTTCACCGCCGTCGCAGCGTTCCTCACCTGGCTGATCGCGCGCGGCAGCGTCAAGGAAGAAAAGAAGCGGATCGAGGTCCCGTTTACCACCGGCATTCAGGAGATCGACGAAGCCGTGCGTGAGCTCGACCGGGTCGCGTCCGCCGTCGAGGAATACCGTCTCACGGTCGTGCAGAAGTTCCCCGAGACGTCGGAACAGATGTCCGAGATCGTCAGCCTGCTCGGCAAGATCGCTGCCTGCCTTGCCGAGGACGCGGAGGATCTGAAGCGGTGCCGCCGCTTTATGAACTACTATCTCCCGACTACCGAAAAGCTCGCGGAAAAATACGCCTATATCACCACGAAGGACGAAGGGGAAAACGTGAACGAAACGCGGCGCGCGATCGAAAGCGCCTTCGTTCAGATCCGGGACGCGCTGAAAAAGCAGTACGACGCCCTGTTCGCGAACGACGCGCTCGATATCACGACGGACGTCACCGTCCTTGAGACCATGCTGAAAAAAGACGGTCTCAACGATGAGGACCGCCTCTGATCCCCGGCTGAAATACGTGAATCCACTGACGAAACAGATTGAGAAAGGATAAACGATCATGACCAACGAACAGAAAGTTCCCACCATCCGGCTCACCCTCGATCCCTTCGGCGCAGAAGCCGCCGCCCTCGCCGCGGATAAGACCGCAGCCGCCTCGGAAAAGCTCGACGCGCTCGTTACCACCAATCTGACCGAGGAGGAGCAGAAGGCAGTCGCCGAATTCGCCTCCAAGATCGACATCACCAATTCCACCGCCATGATCCACTACGGCGCGGAAGCGCAGCAGAAGGTCGCCGACTTTTCCGACACCGCGCTCGAAACGGTCCGCACCGCCGAGCTCGGCGAGGCCGGGAAGATGGTCTCGGGGCTCGTCGTGGAGCTGCGGAAGTTCAACGACGACATCGAGAACGTGAACGGAGGCTTCTTCTCGAAGCTCTTCCGCTCGACGAAGAGCAAGCTCGCCTCCCTGCAGGATAAATACGATACCGTCAGCAAGAGCGTGGAGAAGATCGTCGCAACGCTCGAGGGGCACGAGGTCACGCTGACCAAGGACATCGCCGTCCTCGACAAGCTGTACGACACCAACCTCGTCTATTTCAAAGAGCTTTCCATGTATATCCTCGCGGGCAAGCAGCGCCTCGAATACGAGCGCACCGTCACCCTTCCCCAGCTGAAACAGCGCGCGGAGGAATCCGGGCTGCCCGAGGACGCGCAGAAGGCAAGCGACTTCGCCGCGCTCTGCGACCGCTTTGAAAAGAAGATCTACGACCTTGAGCTCTCCCGCATGGTCTCCATCCAGATGGGCCCGCAGGTCCGCCTCGTGCAGAACAACGACGCGATGATGACCGAAAAGATCCAGTCCACGATCGTCAATACGATCCCGCTGTGGAAGAGCCAGATGCTGATCACCCTCGGTCTCGCGCACTCCGAGGACGCGCTGAAGGCGGAAAAGGCGGTCACCGATATGACCAACGAGCTGCTGAAGAAGAACGCGGAAAAGCTCCATCAGAGCACCGTGGCGATCGCGAAGGAGAGCGAGCGCGGCGTCATCGACATCGAGACCCTGACCGCGACCAACCGCGAGCTGATCGGGACCCTTGACGAGGTGCATCAGATCCAGAACGAAGGCAGAGAAAAACGTGCCGCGGCGGAAGCGGAGCTTGCACGGATCGAGTCCGAGCTCAAGAGCAAACTGCTTGAACTCCGCGGCTGAACCGTGAAACGATGAAAGAAAAACTGAAAGAAATCTGGAAACACGGCAGAGGAACGGCGATCTTCGTCCTGATCGCCGTGATCCTGCTGACCCTCTTCTCCGACGCGAACCTTTCCCTGCTCTCAAAGCGCGGGGACGTCCGGGACGCCTACCGTGACGCCGGCTTCGACCGCGCGCTGGATAAGTGCGCCGACGAGCTCGGCATGATCTGCGACGCGGCGAACAAGGCGGGCATCTCTGCCGAAGAGGCGGAAAAGGCTGCGGCGGCGCTGCGCAAAAAGGCGTCCGACCCGATCGGCGCCGTGGAAACGCTCGACGCGTTCTTCATGAAGGCGGTCACGCTCTACGACGATCTGAACGACGCGGGCGCGGTCACCGACGCCGTGAAAAAGCACTACGACGCGATCGGCACGCTCCTCCGTCAGCTCGCACAGAGCGAGGAGTACAACGAGGCGCGTGAAAAATACGAGGCGCTGCGCGGCAATTTCCTCTGCCGTTTCTTTGCCCCGTGGTTCCGGGAAGCGGCGGATCTGACGGCGCTTTACGAAAGGTTCTACGGATATTTCGATATCCTGCCCGATCCCGTCCTGCCCGATCCGGGCGGACTCCTCGATTTTCTGTTCGGCTCCCTGACCGAGGCGACCGGAGAGATCGGCGGGCTGGCGGTCAAGGGCGTCAGCTGGCTCCTCGACTTCCTCGGCGGCGCGATCTATAAGGTCCTGAAGATCGGCAGAAGAACCGCCGGTCTCCTCGTCCTGATCGTGATCGCCGGCATCTTCGTGGCAGCAAAGCTGAAAAGCGGTGGGAAATAAGGGATCGACCGGTAAGAAACGGCCCAGGCGCTTTGAAAGACAGTGTCAGAGCACGGTCGCCGCTGACGTGGTAAGAAAATGTGCTTCATGATAAAAGCAGGCTGATAAGTATCGTATCAGTCTGCTTTTTCGTTTTCAGCAAGTGCTTTTTTCGGTACGGTTTTTCGTGACGTTGTGCCTTACGGCACAATGATGATACTCGTTTCACTCGCAGTGACGTTTTACGGCTGCGCCGCAAAGTGACGTGACGTGTTCCGCCCTCACGCCCGCGGCGCATCACTCGCCGCAGGCGAACATCACGCGCGAAGCGCACATCACGTTCCGCGCAGCGGAACACATCGTTCGCTATGCCGTCCTCGCCGCCGGGTTCAGGAGGGGCCGACGTATTTGCCGTTCCGGTAAACGCCCTTCTGCACCGAGCCGTCCGGGAAGGTCAGTATCCCGTGACCGCTGCATTCGCCGTTCTCAAATCCGCCGACGTAGACCGCGCCGTTCCGGTAGAGCAGCGTCCCCTGACCGTTCCTCTTTCCGTCCGCGAAATCCCCGGTATAGACCGTACCGTCCGTATAGACCAGCGTCCCGCGGCCGCTGCTCTTTCCGTCCGCGAAATCGCCGGTGTAGACCGTGCCGTCCGTATAGACCAGCGTTCCCCTGCCCTCGTGCTTCCCATCCGCGAACTCTCCCGCGTAAAGCGCGCCGTTCCGGAAGGAATAGACCCCTTTCCCCTGGCACTTCCCCATGCGGAATTCCCCCTCGTAGGTATCGCCCATGCGGTAGACCAATCTGCCGTGCCCGTCGAACAGACCGTTTTTCATATCACCGGAATAGGAATATTCCCGGTTTTTGACCTCGGTCCGCCCGCTGCTCCACTGTGCCGTCAGCGCCTGCCGGATCTGATCCGCGGTCAATGACGCCGTGGCGTCAAAGAAGCGCTCCGCCTGCGCCGACGGAACGCGGTCCCAGCCGATCAGGTAGCGCGTTGCCGCGTCAACGGTCTTCGATCCGTTCGTCAGCATCACGCTGTCGGAGAGGTATTCCGCCGCCGCTTCCTCGACCGACCTCGGATAATAGAAATCGACGGCGCCGAACAGATGCAGGAATTCGTGCAGGACGGTAAAAAGATCCGGGACGTAAACGCACGCGAATTCGTCTTCGTCCGTCCCGCCCCCTTCGGACTTTCTGGCAAAGGATCTGCCCTGCACGGGGAGGCAGAAAATGGTCGCTTCCTTCTTCCGTGCGTTCCCTGCCGCCGAGGTCCGGGACAACCGCTTCTCCGCGAAGCCGGCGAGCTGTCCGTTTCCGTCCGTAAGGTCGATCCCGGCGGCATCCGTTTCCTCTTCCGACGTCCGGAACGAAAGGCGTACTCCCGCCCGCGCCGCTTCTCCGGTCAGGTATTCCAGCGCTTCCCCGATCGCACGGCGGAACGCCTGCTTCCGTATTTCGTCCTGCTTCTTCTCCGCGCAGACGAACACGATCCGGACGCCGACCTCCCCGGTCAGCTCCGAGCAGCGCCCCGAGCGCTTTCCCCTGAGCAGGACGTGACCCGCTTCGTTGATCATACGTTTGACCGCCTTTCTTCCGTTGATTTCCTTGATTTCGTAAAACCGGCCCCGCGTGAACGGGACCGGTCTTTTCATTTTGCTGTTCAGTCGCCGTTGAAATCGCGTACGGCGCGGCACATGGCTTCCACGTTTTCGATCTTGGTGTCGTAGAAGAGGTAGTCGGACGCGGCGAGGATGTGCTTTCTGCCCATTTCCTTCGCCATCGTCAGGATGTGCATGGATTTTTCGTAGATCTGCTCGGGCGTATCGTTCAGCAGGCTGTCCAGACCGATATTGCCGCGCGTGCAGATCGAGGGGGAGAGTTTGGAGAACGCGTCCTCGATGCTCTTCACGTTGCCGACCGGCGCGGGGGAAAGCGTCTCGAAGAGGTCAATGCCCATCTCGTTATAATAGCCCCTGGTCAGCATCGGCTCGATCGGGGAGCAGATATGCGAGTAGATGAGGAGCCCCGCCCTGTGCGCCATCTCGGTCACGATCTTCGAATATGGGACGAGGAACTTTTCGTAATACGAGGGCGAGATCATCTCCGCGCCGGGGCCGCCGAGGAAGACGAAGTCGCTCCCGCCCGCGGCGACCGCGGGAAGCAGCTTTTCGTCGAGGCGGAGCACCTTATCCATCAGTTTGCGGAAGCGGTCCTCGTAGACCGAGGCGAAGATCGCGGTATCCTTATTGCTCGGGAAGCAGAGCAGCTCGTAGGGCTGCATCGCCCACTGGATGTCCATCGGATCGTCCTCGCCGATATAGGCGCGGCAGCCGCGGACCGCGTTCGTGATCGGGGAGAAGTCGGTCACCTCAAGCAGCGTATCGAGGTAGTATTCCAGCACGTCGAGCTGGCGTTCCTCGTTCTCCGGGTCGTCCTCGTCCACGCCGACGTAGAACTTGACGGGGCAGACGCCCATCAGCTCCTCCTCGACCGTCACGGTCGTGAGATCTCCCTTCGGCGTATGCAGGGTGTTCTCAAACACGCGGCGCTTCCCTTCCTTTTCGACCCGCATTTCGGAGGTGACCTTCATTTCGGGCGTCAGGCAGGTGAGGTCGGGCAGCCCCATATTGTAAAGGGGCGTCATGTCGAAGCGGCGGCAGGCGGCTCTCGTATCGTCCATCGTCGTGGAGGTGATCCACGTCTTGCCCGCGAGACGGGTATCGAAGCCCGCGCCCGCGCCGATCTGCGGCGAGCAGAGGAACTTTTCCCCGCCGTTTCTTACGTAATCCAGGAATTTTTCACGGTTTGTCATATGATTTTCCTTTCCCCGGAGCCGCTTTCCGCGTCCTCCGGCGACCGTTACGGTCTGATCACTTTTTCGCCGTCAAAGAGAAGGATGCCGCTGCCCACGCCGGACCTTCCGCCCTTGCGCAGCCACGCGGTGTAGGCGGCGCGGAGGGGCGTATCGGTCGGCAGTTCCTCCGGCGGCCTGCCGGCGTCGCGGTAGTAGATCCGCCACGCGTCGTCGAACTCCTCCGATTCCCCCCAATCGAGGATGGTATAGTCGTTCGCGAACGCGAGGATGTTGGAAGAGGGGGGCAGGAATTCCGCGTGCCGCGGATAGAGGAGCCACGAGAAGCAGATGATCGGGAGCAGTCCGTTCCTCCGGTACTGCGGGTAGAATTCCCACGCGCGGCGGTAGGAATCGAGCACCGCTTCGTGCGGAAGCTTCCCGCGGGAGGGGATATGCACGTTGATGACGGTCTCCCCTTTTTTCAAGCCTCCGGGAACATAGTCCCGGGGCATTTCCGCGGTCTCGAACTGGAGCCTGCCGAGGGCAAAGCGCGTCATATCGAAGAAGCGGCAGAACCAGCAGGCGACGAAGGAGCCCTCGACGCCGTACATCTTTTCGCATTCGGTCAGCTTGCAGCGCAGGTCGGTCATCGAATCGACCCAGATCTCCTCGGGGATCCCCGCCTCGCGATAGCGCCCGAGGAGCGGCTCCGAAAGGAGGACGAAGGCGAGGAACTGCGTTTCGTACGGGCTGACGCCGTGCTTTTCCGCGAGGGTCTCCATATCGTCGAGCAGCCTGCCGTAGTCGATCTCACCCGTGCGGCGGTATTCCGTGAGGTATGTTTCGAGCAGCGGTTCCCCGGCGGTCATTGCGGCAAGGCTGCCGAGCGATTCCCGCGCGGAGGCGGGATAGCCGAAGCGGCGGAAGAAGGAATCAAGATAGTCAGGTCTTTCAGTCATAGTACACCGTGAACGCCCGGATCGCGCCGCCCCAGCCGACCGTCGGGTCGGAATTGGCGATGCGGATATACAGTGCGTCCGCTCCCTTCGCGTATTTTTCGGCGGATACGGCGATCACAGCGAGGTTGGAATTGCCCTCGAAGCGCTTTCCCGCCGCCTTCTCGTAGTTCTGGATCTCTTTCCACGTCTTTCCGTCGGTCGAGACCTCGATCAGGTAGTTCTGGCAGACCTCAAGGAGGACCGCTGCGTCCGGGTAATCCGCAAGGTCGAAGCGGTAGATCAGCTCCATTTTCAGGTCGCAGTATTTGAAGCTGCCGTTGACCGCCGCGGTATCGGTGACGACGAATTCGGCGTCGTCGGTGCGGTGCGCTTCGTTCAGCGTGATCTTTTTGCTCTTCCTTCCGGCAAAGTCGGATTCCTTCGCGTCGGTCGGCTCGAAGTCCTTCACATCGGTCTCACCGGGCTTTGGTCCGGTCTCCGTTCCGGGGACGACGTAGGGCTTGTCGCCCGGCGCGGGCACGTATTTCACACTGAAGGAGGAGATCGTGCCGCCCCAGCCGTCGCTCTTGTTGCAGTCGCTGATGCGGACGTACAGATCGGACGCGTCGGCGCCGTAGAGGGACGGGAAGAAGCTGATCCACACGTCGTTGCCGCCGCCCGTCAGCGTGCCGCCGTAGCCCTCGGTCTTCGAGTAATCGGCGATCACGGTCCAGTTTTTCCGGTCGGTCGACCATTCGACGACGTAGTTCTGACAGATCTTCATGCTGACCGTCGCCTTCGTGAAGCGTTTCAGGTCGAAGTGATAGACGAGGATGCCGTTCGCGTCCGCGAAGCGGATGGTGCTGTTGGAGCCCGCGGTATTGGTCTCAAGGAAGTCGCGGTCCTCGTTCTTCGCGTTCGTGCAGACCGTGAATTCCGTGTAATCTTCTTCCTTCGTATCGTCGACCGCCTTCGTTCCCCATTCCACCGTGACGGTGACGCCGTTCAGCACGCCGGGGAGGGTGATCAGGAGAGAATCGGAAGCGTTGTTCCACGTATACGAAGCGTCGATCGGGGTGCCGTCCTCCGCCTTCTGCGCGCGGACCGCCTGCGGATAGGCGCCGTCCTTGCAGAAGAGGCGCATCGCGGCGTCGCTGCCCTCCGGACCGCTGACCGTGAACGAGGTCGCGGCGGCGGTCTCGGTCTTACCGGTCACCGTGCCGCCCGAGAAGGCGAGGCGCGGGACGCTCAGGTCGAGCCCGGAAATATCGTACAGGATCGCGGTGGTGTCCGCCTTCAGTTCCTTGCCGGAGATGACCGGAAGAGCGGGATCGAGAAGGTCGATGAATTTTCCTGCCAGCGCGTTTTTCTCACCGATGGAGTGCGCCGCGATCAGGTTCCCGCGTTTGGTCCACAGAAGAGACGCGGGGACGTATTCGTAAGGCGCGTAGGAATCGCAGGCGTACGCGGTCAGCGTGCGGACGATCTCCGTGCCGTTTTTCAGCGTCGGCAGATACGCCGAGGGAACACCGATCAGGACGACGTGGCCCTTCCCCGCCGTCTCCTCGGTGCCGATGACCTGATCGCCCATTTTCAGAAGGGCGCCGGACGCGCCGTCGAACCCGGCAAGGTATCCCTCGGACTTCTGCAGGGCGAAGCCGCCCGCCGCCGCGTAATCCTTGTCGCCGACCCATTCCGCCTTCGCGCCGGAGCCGACCGGAAGCGTCGTGACCGTCAGGTCCAGACCGAGCTTGTCAATCAGTCCCTGCACCGGGGAGCCGCTCTCCGACCACCATTCGTAGCCGGAGGTCTCGAAGCGGTCGTGACCGCCGATCGAGAGGAGCGTCCCGCCGTTCTTCACCCATTCCGCGATCGCGTCGCAGGCACTTTCCTCAGTCGGCTTCTGCACGTCCCACGAGACGATCAGCAGCGTCACGTCCTTCAGGTCCTCCGCCGTCTTCACGCTCTCGATCGAGCGGACCTTCAGCGGGATGCCGTCTCCGATGAGCGGCAGGGTCACGCCGTAATACCCGTCCTTGGACGAGAGCGCCCAGCTGCTCCCGTACTGCCACGAAAGCGAGTCGGAAAGCAGGTAGGTGATCCCCGGCGTCCCGGCGCTGTACGTGATCTTCTTCCCCGCCATTTCGTTCAGGGCGGCGAAGAGGGAGAGCTGCACGGTGCGGTAGGACGCGGTGACCGACTCAAAGCCGCGGCCCGGCCAGACCGACGCCTCGAAGCGGTGGATCTCGGGCTGCATCAGCGCCGCCGCGAGGTTATCCTGATACACCGGGAAGTAATAATCCTCGTCGGACGGAGAGGAACCGTCCGCCATCGTATCGGTGATCGCGTAGAGATCGAGGTCGCCCGCCGCGCCCGCAAAGGAGGCGTAGCCGAGATAGGAGCTCTCGAACGGGCGCTGCACGCTCTTTCCGTTCTCCAGAAGAGCGACGAGGGAGGTATTGGTCCACGTCTGACCGATCACCCCGTCGATCGCCCCGGAGGCAAGATAGGTGTTCAGCCCCGCGGTGATCCGGATCGCGGTATAGCTCGCGGTCGAATGGCTCGCCACGTAGACCTTCGTCTCCGGCGACTCGGCGTGGACGCGGCGCGCGATCTCCGAAAGCACGCGGTCGAACAGATAGACCTTGAGACGCATCGTTTTCAGCATCGCCTCGGGGGAAGCGGTCTGCTTCTCCCACGGGGTGCCGTAATACTTTTCCCATTCCGCCTTGAAGCCGTCCGAATAGCCGGAATCGTACCACATCTCCGGCTCCTCGAAGGTGATGGAGTCGAGCGGGTACTTTTTCACCGCCGCGGAGACGATCTCCCACACGTATTCGGTCCAGTTTTCGGTCGGGACCATGTAATAAACGTGGTCGGACGTGGAGTGCGTGATATACTTGCCCGCCGCGTCGGTCTGGATATCCCCGTAGTTCGCGGGGTCGCGCCGCACGTAATCGTCCGAGTCACGGTTGATCGGCATCATCACGTTGATGCTGTAATAATCCTTCGTCCCGATCCAGCTTCCGAGCACGCCGTCGATGCCCGAGGGCGTCGAGACGTACGCCATGACCGCCTCGGTATTGATCCGCTGTCCGGCGTGGTATTTATCCCCGGTCTGGAACGTGGTGACCGCGCCCTCGACCCTGATGGCGTCGTAGTTCGTCATATAGCGGTTGACCGCCTCGGCAAGTCCCGCGGGCGCTGAAGCGCCGGGCTGGACCGCCATGCCGTTCACGATCTCGTACGGCCGTTCCGATATCTTCGTATTCGTCACGATCTCCTCCTGCGGCTCGCTGCCGCCCGTTTCCGCTTCCGTTTCCGCTCCGGTGTCCGTATCCGTCCCGGATTCCGGGCCCGTCGGCTTGCACGCCGCAAGGAAAGACGCCGCGCAGAGCAGAAGGGCAAGAAACGCCTTTGATCTCCGTTTCACGCTTGATTCCTCGTTTCTTAGATTGACCGACACATTTATGTGTCTCCGTCGGAAACAGTATACCATAGGAGCAGGAAAAAATCAATGAGAAACCGTGCTTTTTCCGCTTCTTTTTTGTGCAAACCTTTCCCATCCCCTTGAAAAAACGGCGTGCTTCTGCTACAATACAGAGGAAGAAACGTATAAGGAGGCTCCCGCCCGCCATGGAAATGAAAAATTACGCGAAAGAAGAAACGAGGACACAGCTCTGCCTGAACGGCCTCTGGGACTTTGCCCCCTCCGGGGATCCGATCTCCGTTCTGCCTCAGCCTGCCGCCTTCGATCCCGTGAAGATCAAGGTGCCCTCTCCCTTCAATATCAACGGCTTCATGCCCTCCCATCCGCGCCGCTACGCCGGAGGGGAGGAGGTCCGGGTGCAGGGCGGCGACTTCCGCCTCTATCCCGAATATCCCGCCCGCTGGGAAAAGGCGAAGTGCGGCTTCTACCGCCGTTCCTTCTCCCTCACGAAAGAAGAAGGAAAGCGGTATTTTCTCCGGTTCGACGCCGTCGCCTTCCACAGCTTCATCTACCTGAACGGCGTGCTGCTCAAGGAGACGATGGAAGCGTTCCTTCCGGTCGAGGTCGAGATCACCGACGCTGCACGGGAGGGGGAGAACGAGCTGCTCGTCGCCTGCGAGAGCGCGGGATACCTGACCTACCGCGGAAAGGACGGGCGGAACCGCCTCGACTGGCCGCGCGGCTCCTTCTTCGGTGAGTTCGTCGCCGGGATCTGGCAGGACGCGTGGCTGATCAGCCGCCCCGCCGAGTTCATTTCCGACGTGTTCCCGGTCACCGACGTCCGCACGCGGAGAATGGACGTGACGTTTGAAATAAGCGGCCTTGACCGCACGAAGCCGGCGAAGGTGCGGTTTTTCCTCACGCCGTGGAACACGGACGGGGAGGAACGGTATCTCGGCAGCGCGGACGCCCCCGACGGGACTTTTACCTGGGAGTGGAAGGAGGGGGAGGTCGCGCTCTGGGACTCCTTTGAACCGAACCTCTACGTCCTGACCGCGCGCCTGCACCGCGGGGACGGGACCATAGACGAAAAGAAGACGCGCATCGGCTTCCGCACCGTGTGGACCGAGGGCGAAAAGCTGATCCTCAACGGCCGACCGATCCAATGGAAGATCGACGCGTGGCACTACCTCGGCTACACCGTGCAGACCGAGGAATTCGCGCGCGCCTACTACCGCATGGCGAAGGACGCGGGCGTCAACGTCATCCGTCTCCACGCCGAGCCCTTCCCGGAATTCTTCCTCGATATCGCCGACGAATACGGCATGATGATCGTCTCGGAGAGCGCCGTCTGGGCGTCCCACTGCATCTTCAGTTACAGCCCCGCCTTCTTTGAAAACTGTAAAACGCATCTCGCCTCGATGCTCCTGCGCGACCGTTCCCATCCCTCGGTCGTGACGTGGAGCCCCGAAAACGAGTGCATCCCCGCCTTCATGTTCTGCGGCTCCGACTGGGTGAAGGACGTTCCCGCGCTCGAGGACCGGGTCTGGGAGTTCGTCCGGACAGTCTACGACTACGACACCTCCCGTCCCGTGAGCTGCGACGGCTCGGGCGACCTGCGCGGGCGTCTGCCCCTCAATTCCCTGCACTATCCCCACTACGACTGCCCGACGAAGCGCGGGAAGCCGATCACGATCGGGGAAATGGGCAGTATGTACTATCCCACGCCCGACGAGGTGACGCGGGAATACGGGCGTGAGGCGATCGAGAGTTTCGACGGGCGGCTCCGCGCCGTCGCCGAGGAGGCGCACCACGATCTGATCGGCGAGCGCAAATGGGCGGCGCAGATCTGCGTCTTCAATCTGCTCTGGTACGGTCTGCGCCCGCTTCCCTTCACCGACCGGCTTCTGACCTATGACGATTACACGACGCCGGGCATCAAGCCCTCCCGCATCACGCCCTATATGCGCACGCTGAACGCGGGCGCCGAGGAGGGGCTGCCCGATTATCTCCCGAACCCGGTCTGGGAAGCGGCGGCGGACGCCTATATCCCCGCCCGCGCCTTCGCGGAGCGGCTCCCGTCCCACGTCCGGGCGGGAGAGGAAACGCCCTTCTCCGTCACGGTCTTCAACGATCTGCGCGACGACGGCGATTTCCTCCTCACTGCGTCCCTCGGAAAAGGCAAAAATGTACTGCGGCAGGAACTGCATATCCGCGCGGCGGAATACGCTGAACTGACTCTGCCCTTCACGCCCGCCCGTCCCGGGAAGACCGTGCTGCGCCTCTCCCTTTCTCTGAACGGGACCGTCCTGCATTCCTGCGCCTACGGGCTGACCGTGCTCGATCCGAAGGAATACCACGCCTATCCCTTCCCGGTCGTCACCGAAGGGGATCCTCTGCCCGAGGGACCTTATATCGACTGCCGGAAAGAAAAGCCCTACGCCGACTGTCTCGTCCCCGCCTCCCAGCAGAGCTTTTTCCTCGGCAGGGAGCGCGTCCGCTATCCCGCCCCCGTCCCCTGCTCCGTCTTCGGCGCCGCGGCGCTCTTCCCCGCCGAACCCGTCCTGACCGATGGGCGCGGGAACGCCGTCGTTCTCTCCCTGCGCTGCGCCGGGGAGCGCCGTCTGATCTCCGGGCTCGACCTGACGAAAAACGACGCGGTGACCGCGTATCTGCGCCGCCGCGTATCGGAGGAGCTGGAAAAGGAGCCCGTCCTCCCCGCGTCCCCCTTCTTCCTCGGCGATCCGTCGTCGGACGCCGCCCTGATGCTCACCGAGCTCGGCTGCGAGCCCGAATACATCGACCGTCAGCGCCTTTCCGCGCTGCTCGACGAAAAGCAGACGCGGCTCCTGATCGTGGACGGGAGCGCCGGGTTCGACCGCGTCGAGCTCTTCTCGGCGTTCAACTTCCCGTCCGTGCTCTTCGTCTCCCCGTCGTCCGTGCCGCCGTTCTACCGCAATTCCCTGCGCCTGACCGGACGGAACCTCTGCCATCTGATCGCGCGGGAGGGCGAGGGCGACCGCTTCGGCCTTTCGTCGAACGCGCTTTACGGGCTGGAGGCCGGGAACGAGCAGATCCTCTGCCGCGATTCCTTTGAATGCGGGACGCGGGAGGACGTCCTCTTCGGCGTGCCGGACGAGAACTTCATGGCGTGGAACCACGTCGGCGAGCCGCTGAAGACCGTCGCCGTCCTGCGCACCGGGGAGACCGACAGCAGCCGCCTCGCCGGGCTCGTCCGCAAGACCTACGCGGGGTCGGCGATCTATCTGACCACCCTCGCGGCAAACACCGACAGCCCGAAGCTGAAAAATATCTGGGCGCGTCTGCTCTCCGCCTTCGGCGTGAAGTTCGGGTTCCGTTCGGGCGACGAGCTGACCGATCTGCTCCGGTCCGGGATCTGGGCGGGGCACGTCAAACGGATGCTCTGCAAGACCGGGGCGGAAAACGAAGACCTTTCCCACCTCCGTCCGGGCGTGAACACCGTGGAGAACGGCGCCGCGTGGCGCATCGTCCGCGAGAGCGACCGCCGTCGGGAAAACGCCCTCTACGCGCTCTACGTCACCTCGCCGCAGGACCGCCGCGATCTGCTGCTCAATCCCGACTTCATCGACCTCGAGGTCGGCGCGGAGGCAGAGGTCACCGTCCTGCTGAACGGTACCCCCCTCGGGACGGGGAAAGATCTGACCCTGACCGGCATCCCGCTGCGCTCCGGCGTCAATCTGCTCCTGCTCTCGGTCCCGGGCTCCTCGCCGATGCCGCGCGTCGTCTTCCGCCGCGTCAAGGAGCCGCGTCTCGACCTCACGTTCTCCCTCCGCGCGGGCGACCTCGTGCCCGTCCCGATGAAGGGCGTCCGGTGGAAGGCCAGCGTCAACGACGCCTACGCCTCCCACGCCTCCTTCACGCGCGAGCATTTCTGGCCCACGACCTGCCCGCAGGAGCCGGGGATCACGCTCGACTTCACCTTCCCGGACGAGGTCACCGTGAGCGGGCTGTGGTTCTACGCGATCAAGTTCCGCAACGAGGGGGACGAATATCTGCCCGCCCGCTACCGCATCCTCTGCGGGCCGGACGCCGACCGTCTGACCGAGTGCTACGCCTCCCTGGACGAAAAAGAGATGTTCTACCCGCGCGGCCGCGTCCTCGCCGAGTTCGGCAGGACGGTCACCGCAAGAACGTTCCGCTTTGAGCTGACCGGAAGCAAGCCCAAAGAGCTGGTCATCGAGGACCTGCTCCTCTTCCGATAAATCATTCCGAAAGGACCCCGACATGAAAATCACGGATTTCGACAAGAATTTTGAGCTGGTCACGACGCCCTCCGGCGAGACCTTTGAGGAATACACGATCCCGAACGGCAGTTTTTCCTTATCCGGCGTCTTCTTTGAGGAGAGCACCGACCGCTTCGTCAGGATGCCCTCCGCGATCGCCGAACAAGTGAATCCCGGCGTGCGCGGGCTCAACGCCCACACCGCGGGCGGCAGGCTCCGCTTCCGCACCGACGCCCGGAAACTCTGCCTGACCGTGACCTACGATTCCCTCACGGTCTTCCCGCACATGCCGCTCTCCGGCTCGGGCGGCTTTGCCCTGCTCGAAGAGACCGACCGCGGGTATTTCCACCGCGCTGCCTTCATTCCCCCGGTCTGGAGCGGCGGGGACAACGGCTCCGCGCACGGCTTCTCCGCCGTCCGTGAACTGCCCGGCGGCGAAATGCGCAGTTACGTCCTCTTTTTCCCGTCCTACAACGACGTCCGCTCCCTGAAGCTCGGCTTCCCGGCGGGCAGTACCGTCGAAAAGAGCGCGCCCCTGCGCACTGATCTGAAGCCGATCCTCTATTACGGCTCCTCCATCACGCAGGGTGGGTGCGCCACGCGCCCGGACAACGCCTACCAGTCCCTCATCTACAAGTGGAACGGCGTCGACTTCATCAATCTCGGCTTCTCCGGTTCCGCCCGTGCCGAGGAGGTCATGGCGGACTATCTTTCCTCCCTCGATCCCTCGGTCTTCGTTATGGACTACGACCACAACGCGCCCGGTCCCGACCACCTGCGCGCGACCCACGGGCCGCTCTACCGCACCTTCCGTGCCGCCCATCCCACGACGCCGATCCTCATGATCTCCGCCCCCGACAACGACGGCGAGACGCCCTCCTGGCTTGAGCGCGCCGCGATCGTCCGCGCCACCTATGACCGCGCGGTCGCCGACGGCGACGAAAACGTCTATTACCTGAACGGCGCCGACCTCTTCGCCGGCGCCGACCGCGCCAGCTGCACCGTCGACCGCACCCACCCGAACGACCTCGGCTTCTGGCTCTTCGCCCGCAAAGTCTACGACAAACTCATAGAGATCAGCGAGGCGTTCAGGTAGGGAACGCGGGGACGCGGGGACGCGGGGACGCGGGGACGCGATGTCCTTTCTCTCAGAGAAAGGACCAAAGAGGCAGCAACTGTACTTTATTCTTTGTCCCTCCGGGTGATGCGCGGCGGTGACTGCCGTCCTCTTGTCCCCCGCCGCTCTCCGTTCGCCTCCCGATCCGGCAGGCGCGTATTTTCATGCCATCAAACACCATAGGACCGGGACCGTCCCTGACGGTATCGGTCATGAACGAAAAAACCGCGGAGCGGACTTGCGGGAACGCAAGGCTTCGCGGTTTTTTTGCGTCAGCCGTTCAGGCGGAAGGAAAGGCAGTCGGTGCACGCCGTCTGCGTCGGGTTTGCCTCGTGCGTGCCGATCTGCACGGTGGAGAGGAGGCAGAAATCCTCCTTGCCGCAGTGGTTCGCGCACTGGGTCACGGTGCAGCGGATGCAGCGGTTGGGCGTGCGGGTGTCGGAACAGGGGCCGTTTTTGTTTTCCATGTCGTTTCTCCGTTCGTTGGATTCCGGCGGTTTGCCGTATATCAAGTATTTCCCCCGCCGCGGGGTATTATGCGGGGAAGGACGGTTTTGTGCTGTGGTTTATCATCCTCTGACCGCGTACCGATCGCAAAGGCGGAGCCGCGCACGCTGATTGCCTCCCACCGGATCCGGTCCCTGCGCGGCTCACGCCTTTGCAAATCGGAATACGTTCGTTGGCGGCGGGAGCAAGCCCCCGCCCTACGGTGAAAGGTGCGCGGCTTCGCCTGCCGATCGGGACGCGTTCGAGGCGGGGGGGGGGGGGAGCCCCCCCCCCACGGGGGTGT
>JAZLIW010000061.1:0-14376 GCA_045617585.1 Eubacteriales bacterium | reverse complement strand
TGCGGCTTTCGCCGCGTGAAAAATCCCGCCCCTGCTGCGCAGCAGGGGCGGAATTCAATCGCAATTCAATATAGTTTTTGTTTTTTCGTCTGTCTACTTGACAGGGGGCGCATCAGTTTCACGCCTGCTGCTTCTTTTTCTTTTCTTCTTTTTTCAGCTTCAGCTTCGCTTTCCATTTCAGAATAGCGTCGATCAGCATCTGGTTTGCGATCTGTCCCATGGGGGACCTCCTTTCGGTCGCGTCCCGCGCGGGCGGGGACGAAGGCGGCAGGGAAATGGGGAAGGATCAGATCTCCTTGGCGATCTCTTCCTTCAGGTTTTTGAAAAAGTCTTCGGAATCGTAGTCGGCGGGGAAGGTGAGCGCGACCGGCTGACCCGCAAGCGTCGCGGTGACGTGGAGCTGCTTGCACTTGATGCCGTTTTTCTCGTAGTGATATTCCTCCCAGTTCAGGTCGGTGATCTGGGAGAAACTGACGTAATAATCCTCCCGCGCGACCTCCTCGGTCGTGAAGCGGAACGAGGTCTTGAAGACGCGCAGGACCTTGCCCTTGCGCTCCTTCCAGAGACCGCAGACCTCTCCGCGATCGGAAGCGAAGGTGAGGTCGTTGACGCGGCGGGTCAGGATCTCGTCCGAAGCGAGGTACTGCTCCGCATAGAGCTTTTCAAAGGGACCGGATTCGCGGTGTTCCTTTTTGAAAACCTCTTTGTGATACGCTTCGATCTCGTTTTCGATCTTTTCCCTGATCGACTTGCTTTCCGCCGTCATCTGGTCACCGGTGAATTCCAGGACGTCCTTGCCCTTGAGCTTCAGGAAATAGAGGATGATGACGTAAACGATGCCCGCGAGCATCAGCGGTCTGCCGAGAGACCACAGGACGCGCAGCGCACGCAGCTCGGAGATCAGAAGACCGGCGAGGAAGAGGACGCCGCCCGGGATCAGCAGATACCAGAAGCGTTTTTTGTTTTCCGTCAGATATTTGAGCATTTTTTCCGCGTTCATAGATAAACCTCCTTACCCGGCTTTCTGCATGCCGGAAGAAATAATATGACTCGGATTGTCGTTCACGGACATTGTACCACCGTTTGCATCCAATGTCAAGAAAACCGGGGAAGAAAAAACGAAAAAGGGTCACGCCGGAACCGTTTCCCGTTCCGGACGTGACCCATGGGATCATTTAACCGTTCCCGCTTTCGCCGTCGGAGCCGTTCCCGTCATCGGAACCGTTCCCGCGGTCGTCGTTTCCGTCGGTGTCATCGCCCTTCAGTTCACCGAAGGCGCTTTCCTGTCTGCGGCGCAGCGCTTCGTAGGGATCCGCTGCCGCTTCTCTCGCACGGCGCGCGGCTTCCTCCGCCGCTTTTTTCGCCTGATCGTCCGCCGCCTTCGCGTCGTTTGCTTCTTTGGATTTCCGACGCTTGTCTTCCTGACGTGCTTCCAGTGCCTCGATGGTGATGCCTTCCTCCTCCATGGCGGCGGAGAACGCTTCTTCGTCCATCGTCTCATTGCGGAAGAGGTATTCCGCGACGAAGTGGAGCTTGTCGATATGCTCGGTCAGGAGACGGACGGCAGTCTGATAGCCCTCCTCGACGATGCGCTTGATCTCGCTGTCGATGAGTGCCGCGGTCTCTTCGGAGTAGTTCTTGCCGGAGCTGAAATCCCGTCCGAGGAAGACCTCGTCGGAGGAATGTTCGGAGCCGTAGACCACGGTGCCCAGCTTTTCGGACATCCCGTAACGGGTGACCATGCTGCGTGCGAGGTTGGTGGCGTGACTGATATCGGAGGAGGCGCCGGTCGTCAGATGGCCGAAGATGATCGTCTCCGCCGCTCTGCCGCCGAGATCCATGACGATATCGTTCTTCATGTCCTCCGCACTGTAATAGCCCTGGTCCTGATTGGGACGGTTGATGGTGTAGCCGCCTGCTCGCCCCGCGGGAATGATAGAGATCTGGTGGATCGTATTGTTTTTCATGACCAGCTTGCCGAGGATGGCGTGGCCTGCCTCGTGATACGCGGTCATCTTCTTCTCGTCTTCTCTGACCTTTCTGGACTTCTTCTGCGGACCGCCGACGATGATCTTGACGGAGGCTTCCTCGATATCGTCCATACCGATCAGGGACTTTCCTTTTCTCGCCGCGTGGAGCGCTGCCTCGTTCAGGAGGTTGGCGAGGTCCGCGCCGGTGAAGCCGACCGTCGTCTTCGCGATGACCGAGAGGTCGACGTCGGATTCAAAGGGCTTGCCGCGGGCATGGACCTTCAGGATGTCCTCTCTGCCCTTGATGTCGGGATAATTGACCGTGATCTGACGGTCGAATCTGCCCGGACGGAGGAGCGCGGGGTCAAGGATGTCGGGGCGGTTGGTCGCCGCGATGACGATGACGCCGTCGTTGGAGCCGAAGCCGTCCATTTCCACGAGGAGCTGGTTCAGGGTCTGCTCGCGCTCGTCGTGGCCGCCGCCGAGACCTGCGCCGCGGTGACGTCCGACCGCGTCGATCTCGTCGATGAAGATGATCGAGGCGGGATTCTTCTTTGCCGTATCGAACAGGACGCGGCCACGGGAAGCACCGACGCCGACGTACATCTCGACGAAGTCGGAACCGGAGATGGAGTAGAAGGGAACGCCCGCCTCACCGGCGACTGCCTTGGCAAGCAGCGTCTTACCGGTCCCGGGAGGGCCCTGCAGCAGGACACCGTGCGGGATCCGGGCACCCAGACGGGTATATTTTTCGGGGTTTTTCAGGAATTCCACGATCTCGCGGAGTTCTTCCTTTTCCTCGTCTGCGCCTGCCACGTCACGGAAGGTGACCCTTTTGTTGTCGTCGTATCCGACCTTCGCGTGTGCCTTGCCGAAGGAATTGATCTTTCCGGCGCCGGCGCCGCCCGCCTGACGGAAGACGAAGACGAACATAAAGATCATCCCGGCTGTCAGGATCAGGTAGGGGATCAGGTTCAGCCACCAGTAGTTCCCCGGCTTCTGGTAATCGAAGCTCTCAAGGATGCCGGCTGCCTTCTGCGCGGCGATCAGGTCGTGAAAATCCTCGTAGAACAGCGCGAACTCGCGCAGCTCGTATTCGAGCTCCCGTCCGTCCTTGGTATAGATCCGGACGACGTCGTCTCCCGTGACCTCAAAGGAGTTGACCTTCTCGGTCTGGAAGAGCTCCATGAGCTCGGAATATTTGACCTTTTCCTTTGCGCTGCCGCCCAGCATGACCGAGACCATGATGAGGACGCCGACGATCAGGATCAGGTAAAAGAGCAGACTTGCGTGATTTTTTTTCTTCATGAATCAAACCCATCGCTTTCGCGCCGCGAAAGCCCCTTTATATTCATTGCTTACTTTTCGTAGATTTCCGGTTTCAGGATCCCGACGTAGGGAAGCGCACGGTACGCCTCCGCGTAATCGAGACCGTATCCGACGACGAAGGCGTCGGGGATGACGAAGCCGACGTGATCCGGCTCCAGAGCGACCTCGCGGCGTTCCGGCTTGTCGAGCAGCGTCGCGGTACGGACCGAGCCCGCCCCCTTGAGCCTGAGATAGCCGGTGAGGTAGGACAGCGTTCTGCCGCTGTCGATGATGTCCTCCACGATCAGGATATCGTAGTTCTCAAGATCCTTGCGCATGATGTCGAGCATGATGTTGACTCTGCCGCTCGTCGAGGTGCCGCCGCCGTAGGAGGAGACCTTCATAAAGTCGATCTCGACCGGGAGCGTGATTTTTTTCATCAGGTCGCCCATGAAGACGACCGAGCCCTTCAGGATACCGAGCAGAAGCAGTTTTCTCGGACTGTCCTTGTAATATTCGTCCACTTCGGCGGCGATGCGGGAGACCGCCTGGCTGAGCTGCTCCTCCGAAACGAGGATGCTTTCCATATCATTCAACTGGGACATCGGTTTTTGCCTTTCTCCCCTGATGCTTGTCGCCGGTCCCGGGGAAGACCGCGGCATGATCGCAGAAATACGTGACGCGCATTCGGTTTCCCTCATCCCGCGGCGGGAAGCCGGGGATCCAGACGATGCCGTTTTCATCGGTGAGAACGGGAAGGGAGGAACGGACGGCGTCGGTCAGTTTTTTTGCCTGAAACAGTTTTTTGACTTCTCTCGTCATTCCGCCGTACCGGTAAAGATCACCGGGAAGACGGGTGCGGACGGAAAGAACCGAACCTATCTTATCAAAATTCAGGTCCGCTTGCAAGGCGAATTTGTAAATATTTTTGAGCGCATTTATGTTGTTCCGGTCTTCTTCGTTCAGCGGGAGCGGAGCGAGATAGATCGCCGCGCGCCCGTCCTCCGAACGGGTGAGACCGGGTGTCAGCGTTCCGCTCCAGTTCGGGACGGGATCGCCTGATTTTTCGGGGGAAAAGAACAGGGTGTCCCGGTCTTTCCGGAACTCCCGTCTGCCGCGGATCGGGACGGAGCCCTTCGCTTTTGCGCTCCGGGTCAGCGCGATCATCCGGTCCCCGTCCTCAAAGGAAAGTGCGGCGCCCTCCTTCAGGGCGGCGTCAGTCAGGACGCGGCGCAGGATCGGGTCGGGCAGGGCGGAGAGCGCAGCCGCCCCCTCGGAAAGGGAATGCGCGGCGGAGAGGGAGGAAAGATAGCGCTCGTCCTCTCCGGCGGAAAGGGAAAAGGAAAACGCGGCTTCCGCGGCGGAGGGATTGATCCGCTCCATCCGCGGGACAAGCTCCGCGCGGATATAGTTGCGCGTGTACGTCGTGTCGGCGTTGGTCTCGTCGGTGACGAAGGGAAGGGAACGCTCACCGCAGTACGCGAGGATCTCCGCCTTCGTCACACCGAGCAGCGGACGGACGATATTCCCGCGGACGGGGGGAATGCCGCGGATGCCCGCGGTGCCCGTTCCCCGGGCGAGGCGGAACAGGATCGTTTCCAGATTGTCGTTCGCGTGGTGCGCGGTGGCGACGGCGGTGCAGCCGAGCCGTTCCGCGGTCTCCCGGAAGGCGGCGTACCGGATCTCTCTTGCCGCTTCCTCGGTCCCGAGCTTCCGCGCCGCGGCGTACGCGGCAGCGTCACGGCGGACCGGGGTAAAGGGGATCCCCCGTTCGGCGCAGAACGCTTCACAGAAGCGTTCGTCCCGGTCTGCCGCTTCCCCGCGCAGAAGATGGTTCACGTGCAGGGCGAAAACGCGGATACCGCGCTCTTCCTCCGCTTCCTTCAGGAGCGTCAGCAGGCAGACCGAGTCTGCCCCGCCGGAGAAGCCGACGAGGACGCGGCTGCCGCGCGGCAGCATCGAAAACCGGTCCGCAAGGGCGAAGACCGCTTCTCTGACCGGACGGGAGCGCTTCATTTCTGGGAATGAGCGCCGTTCTCGTCCACTTCGGAGAGCGTGGCGAATTTGGTGAACTGACCGAACCAGCCGATCGGTACGTTCGCGGTCGAGCCGTGACGGTTTTTGGAGATCATGACCTCCGCCTTATTGCTGTTGTCGGTCTCTTTTTTGCCGTTGGAATAGTATTCTTCCCGGTAGAGGAACATGACGATGTCCGCGTCCTGCTCGATCGCACCGGAGTCACGCAGGTCGGAAAGCATCGGGCGCTTGTCGGTACGGCTTTCGGGACCTCGGGAGAGCTGCGCGCAGCAGATGACCGGAACGCCGAGCTCCTTGGCAAGCAGCTTCAGCCCGCGGGAGATCTCCGCGACCTCCTGCACCTTGTTGTCGATGCGCCGGTCGGACTGCATGAGCTGCAGATAGTCGATGACGACGAGACCGAGGTTCTTGACGCGGCGGAGCTTTGCTTTCATGCTCGTGACCGTGGCACCGGAGGTGTCGTCGATCAGGATATCGGTCTCACTGAGGACGGCGGAGGCCTTGGCGAGCTTCTCCCAGTCCTCTTCCTCCAGATCTCCGGAGCGGAGCGTATAGGAATTGATCAGCGCCTCGGACGAGAGCATACGGGTGACGAGCTGCTGGCAGGACATTTCCAGCGAGAAAACGGCGATCGTCTTCTTCGTCCGCTGCGCGACGCGGGTCGCGATGTTCATACAGAAGGAGGTCTTTCCCATACCGGGGCGCGCGCCGACGAGGATCAGGTCGCCGGGACCCATACCGACGAGCACCTTGTCCACGTCGGAGAACCCGGTCGGGATCCCTGCGGCAGCGGCGGGGTCGGTCTTGATCAGCTTCAGGTGGTCGTAGGTCTCGAGCAGGACGTCGCGGATGTGCGTGAACCCGCGGGTCTCTTTGCCTGCCGCGATGTCGAAGATCTTCTGCTCCGCGGCGTTGACGATGGAGGAGACGTCGTCCTGTTCGGTATAGGCACTGTCGATGATCTCCTCGCACGCCGTGATCAGATTGCGCAGCAGCGCCTTGTCGCGGACGATGCGGGCGTAGTCCTTGATGTTGTCGGAGCTGGGGACGATATCCGCGAGGACGCGGACGTATTCCTTCCCCTTTTCGTCGTTTTCGTAGACGCCCAAACGGACGAGCTCGTCGATCAGCGTGACGAAGTCGATGGTGCGGCTGCTCAGAAACAGCTCCTGCATGGCGAGAAAGATCTGTTTGTGGGACTCCATATAGAAGTCCTCGCTCTTGATCGTTCCCGCGATCTCGTTGAAGGAATCCTGATCGATCAGGATGGAGCCGAGCAGGGATTGCTCCGCTTCCAGCGAGAAGGGTACGGAACGGGAGAGCGGATTCGATTCGTTCATGGCGGTACCTCTGTTTTCGGACGGCAGACGGGATCAGCCGAGGACCTCGACCTTGAGCTTGCCGAGGACCTCGGGGAAGAGCTTGACGTCGTAGGTGTAGACGCCGAACGCGCGGATCGCCTCGTTCATGACGATCTTGCGGCGGTCGAGATCCACGCCGTGCTGCTGCTTCAGCGCCTCCGCCACGTCCTTCGAGGTCACGGAGCCGTAGAATCTGCCGTCGGCACCCGCCGTGGCGGTGATGCGGACGCTGAGATCCTTCAGCTGCGCTGCAAGTGCGAGCGCTGCCTTTTTCTCTTCTTCCAGACGGTGCGCCGCCGCGGCTTCACGGTTCTTCACGTCGTTGATCGCCTTGGCGTCCGCGGCGATCGCAAGCTTTTTGGGGAAAAGGAAGTTGCGCGCGTAGCCCTCGGAGACCTCGACGATCTGCCCTTTTTTGCCCTGTGCGCGGACGTCCTGTAATAATACGACTTTCATGTTGTGTTCCTCCCGGGTCTTTCAGCCCTGATTTTCGTTGATGTATTCGTCGATCGAATTCTTGAGCGCTTCCATGGCTTCCGCCATCGTCATCCCGTTCATACGGGTCGCGGAGGCGTCGAAGTGTCCGCCGCCGCCCATCTTGCTCATGATGATCTGTACGTTGACTTTTCCCGCGGAACGCGCGGAAATGTGAATGTTATCCTCCACGCGGCAGAGGGCAAAGGACGCCTCCACGCCGTCGATCGTGAGGAGCTTGTCCGCCGCTTTGGCGGCGGAGACGGAATCCTGACGGGTATTCCCGTCGTAATCGTTATAGGATATGGCAAAAATGCCGCGATAGATCTTGATGTTCGACTCGAACCGGACCTCCGACCGGAATTCCGAGAGAGAGGAACGGAAGAGGCTCTGCACGTCGGCGGGCAGCGCGCCCTCACCGCGCAGGAAAAGCGCAGATTCAAAGGTACGGGTCCCCGTGTTGTGGACGAACTGCTTGGTGTCGAGCGTGATCCCCGCGTACATGACGTCCGCTTCTTCCTTGCTGAGCAGTCCCTTGGAGCCGGTCATTTCGAGGAATTCCGCCATCAGCTCGCAGGTCGAGGAGGCAGCGGGCTCGATGTATTCCTCGAGCGGCTTTTCCGGGAACTCGGCGGTCTTGCGGTGATGGTCGACGATGACGGTGCGGTCGGAGAGCATATCGTAGATCTCGGGCGCCTCGAACTGCTTCACGTTATTGACGTCCACGACCGCAAGGAGCGTGTCGGGACGGATCAGATCCTGCGCTTCCACGGCACTGACGAAGAGGGAGCCGTCCCGGTATTCCGGGATCTCCTTGACGCGCTCCCAGCAGAGCCGGAAGTTCGGGTCGTCCACATTGACGATGACGTTGACCTTGACGCCGCAGAAGACGCAGAGGCGCATCATGCTGAACGCTGCGCCGATCGCGTCGAAGTCCGGACCGCGGTGCATCATGACGAGGACGTTGCCCGCGGCGGAAAGGCGTCCGATCAGCTTCAGCGCGGTCATGCGCGCGTGGACCTTGTTTCTCTTCTGTGACGTGATGGTCCGTCCGCCGAAGAATTCGGTCCCGCCCGCCTCACTGCGCAGCACGACCTGGTCGCCGCCGCGCTGGAGCGCGAGCTCCAGTCCGTCGGAAGCGATACGGATCTTTTCCTCCAGTGTTCCGGTCATACCGCAGACGCCGATGGAAGCGGTGATCGGGAGCCCGGAGGAATCAATGCGGATCTCACGGACGTCGTCCAGAATGTCGAACCGGCTTTCGATCATATCGGAAAGGCTCTTGCGCGGGAAGAGGAACAGGAATTTGTCCCGGTCCGTTTCCCGGAGGATCCCGCCCGATTTTGCCGCCCAGGCGCGCAGGAGCCCCTGCGCACGGTCGATCGAGGCGCCGGCGCCGGTCTGCGACTGTTCGAGCAGCTCGTCGATGTTGTCGAGAAGGATGAGCGCGACCAGCGTTTCCTCACTTCTCATGCGTTCCACTGAGTCGTGGAGCGCCGTGTTGTCGTCCCAGATCGTCAGCAGGTAATTCTTTTTCGCGGTAGAGACCCGGTATCCCCGGATATCGAAGCCGCGGTTGAAGAGACGGACGTAAACACCGTTTTCCGTCATCATGTTCGCCGGATCGCATCCGGTCAGCACGTCGAGCGTCATTCCGGTCGGCGGACTTTTCAGGTCGGAGACAGAAAGGAAGGTGCTGTTGTACCACCGGATGACGCCGGTATCCTCGTCACAGATCAGGACCGGCATTTCGAGCTTGGTGATGAAATCCATCGCGATGCCCGAAAGCGCGGGCTTGACCCCGGCAAAATCGTCCTTTCTCCCGAGCTTTCCGGCAAGGTAGAAGATCAGCGCGGAAAGCAGGACGAGGAGCAGATAGAGCAGGGCGGGCGCGCTGACGCGGAGCCAGCCGGGGACGCTTTCCGGATAGACGATCTTAGGCGCCAGCACGAGCAGCAGCAGACCGAGCAGGACGTCGGTCACGATCTGCCACAGGGCGGGGTTTTTCAGATTTTTCTTCAGTTTATTCAGCATATACGTTCCTTTCTTAGGTACGCCGGTTCCGGACGCGCCCGAGGACAGACGTTACGATTGCCGAGAGCCCGCCGAGGGCTCCCGACAGAAGGATATCGGGGAAAAGGTGCT
Source organism: Eubacteriales bacterium (assembly GCA_045617585.1). GTDB lineage: Bacteria > Bacillota > Clostridia > Oscillospirales > CAG-272 > CAKRZE01. Next base: position 5,081 of record JAZLIW010000061.1, on the reverse strand, counting down.
TCGGGATCAGCAGGATGAGCAGAACGGTCAGCACGAGCGCGCCGAGCCGGTAAGCTTCTTCCTTCCATAAAAAGCGGAGCGCCGCGAAGCATTCGAGAAGTGCGCCCGGCAGGAAGAGGAGCATCAGGTTCGCGCAGACGTAAAACGGCACGGCAGGCAGAGGGAAAAGGATCAGAAGCAGCGGGATCAGGTAGAAGAGCCCGGAGACCGCCGACGCCCGTGCGGCGTAACGTTCCTCCGCTTCCTCCCGTCCGAACCCGAATACGAGAGACAGCACCCGGGCGAGCACGGCGGTCAGCCACGAAAGGACCAGCGCCGCGTTCCCGATCAGTCCCGGCAGGACGCAGAGGAGCGCGTCAACGTAGTATTCGGTCTCCCCGGTATCGAACAGCGCGTATTCCCGCCCGTCGTGGGTGGTCTTTACGGAGAGGATCGCTTCCCGGACAGCGTCGAGCGGGCGGGCAAGGACGGTCTTTGCCGCTTCCGGCCCGATCCCGTTCCCGGTCCGCAGCATCAGTGCCGCGAGAATGCCGAGAACGGCGAGCGTGACCGGGAACGCGGAGACCGCCGCTGCCTTGCGCAGGTCACCTTTTCCGGTCAGCGGCAGATAAGCCGCCGGGATCAGGAGGAGCACCGCGAACAGCCGGAGCGCGGAAACGCAGCTCCCGTTCGACGCGTAGGCAAACGGGATCGCCGGGAGCAGGCAGAGGAGCGCGAGCGGGAGAGGGATCCTGTCCGCGAGCAGTGCCGCGGAGCCCGCGGCAGCGGAGGCAAACAGAAGCACGCCGGGCGTGATCCCTGCCCCCTGCACTGTGCAGGCGCATTCGCCGAGGACGATCAGAACGAGCAGCAGCAGCTTCCCTCGCGTGCGGTCCCGCCCGCCGTCCGCGTATTCACGTTCCACGGCGTTCCCCTCCTTCCGGTCCGACCCGTCAGACAGAGTTTTTCCGAAAGGAATACTCTTCCACTTTATTACCATCTTATAGTATACCATAAATCATCCGCTTTGTAAATACCTCCGGGCATTTTCCGAAAATATTTAGATTTTGATTTCGGAAAAGAAAAAGGACCGCTGCATGACGCGGCGGCCCTTGCGGGACGGTATTATTCACGTTTGAGACGGGCGTAGGTCGCCATGATCTTTTTGGTCCCGACCTCGTCGAAGACGATTTCGTAGAGGATATCGCTGCCCATCGCGCGGGCGGAGAGGACGGTCCCGGGACCGAAGCTCGCGTGGACGACGCGGTCCCCGGCTTCATAGCGCTCGGTGACCGCCGTTTTCCCGACGTTCACGGCGATCGCGGCGGGACGGGTGAATTCGGCGGAAATGGTCGGCTTCTTTTTGGCGGGACGCTGCGCGCTTTCTTCTTTTCTGCGCAGATCGTCGCGGTCGAGGATCTCTTCCGGGATATCGGAGAGGAAGCGGGAGGGCTGGTTGTACTGGGTCCTGCCGTAGAGCGTCCGTTCACGGGCCTGCGTGCAGAAGAGACGGGTCTTGGCTCGTGTAAAGGCGACGTAGGCGAGGCGGCGCTCCTCCTCCAGATCACGGGAATCGGTCGCCGACTGGATGCCGGGGAAGATCCCCTCTTCCATGCCGGGCAGGAAGACGACGGGGAATTCAAGCCCCTTGGCGCTGTGGATCGTCATCATGACGACCGCGTCGGCGTCCTTGTCGTAATTGTCGATATCGGCAACGAGAGAGATCTCCTCAAGGAAGTTGGCAAGGGAGGGCTCGTCGTGCGTTTTCTCGTATTCGACGGCGTTGGAGATCAGCTCCTGCACGTTCTCCAGACGTTCCAGCCCTTCGCTTCCCTGCGAGAGCAGCATGGCACTGTAACCGGTGCGCTGGATCACGTGCTCCACGAGCTCGGAAACGGGGACGTTCAGCGCCTCGGTCTGGAAATCGCGGATCATGGCGACGAATTCCTTGAGCTTGGAGGCGGTCTTGACGAGGGCGGGATAGAGATCCGAGTCCTCCATGATCGCGAAGATGCTCTGATCGGAGACCGAAGCGATCTCCTCCAGCATGACGACGGTCGACTCCCCGATCTTTCGCTTCGGCTCGTTGATGATGCGGCGCAGACGCTGGCTGTCGAGCGGATTGTTGATGACGTTCAGGTAGGCGAGGATGTCCTTGATCTCCTTGCGGTCGTAAAACTTCTGCCCCGCGAGAACGCGGTAAGGGATGGCGGCACGGGAGAAGACGTTCTCAAGGACGTTGGACTGTGCGTTGACGCGGTAAAGCACGGCAAAGTCGCTGTACTTTCTCTTCTCGCGGATGACCATCTCCATGATCTTGTTGATGATGAATTTTGCTTCCTCGGTCTGGTTGTCGAGGCGCTTGATCCGGACCTTTTCTCCCTCGGGGTTCTCGGTCCAGAGACGCTTGTCGTGACGCTCCTCGTTCTTGCTGATCACGGCGTTCGCCGCTTCGAGGATATGCTTGGTCGAGCGGAAGTTCTGCTCCAGTTTGACGACCTTCGCGTCCGGATAGTCGCGGTCAAAATGCAGGATGTTTTCCACGGTCGCGCCGCGGAAGCGGTAGATGCTCTGGTCGTCGTCACCGACGACCATCAGGTTGCGGAAGCCGTCGGAAAAGAGACGGACCAGCTCGTACTGCGCGTGGTTCGTATCCTGAAATTCGTCGACCGATACGCTGCGGAAGCGGTTCTGCCAGCGGCGGCGCACGTCCTCGTTTTCCCGGAGGAGACGGACGGTCATGACGATCAGGTCGTCAAAGTCAAGGGCGTTGGATTCGAGGAGCCGCTTCTGATAGAGCGTGTAGATCGAGGAGATCTGACGCAGACGGAAGTCGGAGCCGGCGGACTGCGCAAAGTCGGAGGGGAAGAGCAGCCGGTCCTTCGCCCGGGAGATCTCGTTCTGCACGGTCTTGACGGGCAGCGCCTTTTCGTCGAGCTTCAGTTCGTTCATGCATTTGAGCAGCAGATCGTGGGAATCCTTGGTATCGTAGATGGCAAAACCGGGATGATAGCCCAGGCGTTCCCCGTCCTGACGCAGGATCCGGACGCAGACCGAGTGAAAGGTCCCCGCCCAGATATCGTTCGCGTATTCCCCGATCACGGAGGAAAGACGGGTACGCATCTCGTTTGCCGCTTTATTGGTAAAGGTGATGGAGAGCACCGCCCAGGGAGGGCAGGGCTTTTCCGCAAATTCCGCGAGAACGCTGTCCAGCTCGTCCTCCGACAGAGAGATCGACTGCTCGAGGAGGGAAACGTCCTCCTCCGTCAGCCCCTCGGGCACGGAGTCACTGTAATACGCGTTGCCGTAGCGGATCAGAAACGCGACGCGATTGACGAGGACCGTCGTTTTTCCGCTTCCGGCCCCCGCAAGGATCAGGAGCGGGCCGTTCACCGTGAACGCCGCTTCCCGCTGACGGTCAGTCAGGAAACGGAACTTCCGGTCGAAAAGCGCGCGCTTTGCTTCCAGGAATCTTGCGGACAGATCAACAGAGCACATGATAACCTCACTTCAAAATGTTTTGCTGTTTACATTATACCATAAAATCTCTTTTTCGTCAAGAAAAGGGAAGGAGGATTCCGTACAAAAAAGTACGGAAAAAATACATGAATTCATAAAATATGCTTTTTTTTTCGTGAGGATCGTGCTATACTGTGAAAAAAAGAAAAAAGGAAGTGAGAGCTGATGGATCAGGGCGGCAGTACCGGCACAAACCCCGGCGGTCGAAGTACGTTTTCCGAACTTGATACGGCAGTGCCCCGATCGGCTCACGCTTCCCGCTCCGTTTTGTAAACGGAGAAGCGTTCCGGATCTCTGATCCGGCCTTCGGCGCACAGAGCGGCGTACCTTATCCGGACGCCTGCTTTTTCGTGCGTTTTTTCTTTTGAAAAACGAGACGAACGTATCCCCGGCGCGTTTCCGACCCACGGACGTTTGTCCGCCGGACCTTTGTGCCTTGCCCTCCTTTCTTCCCCGGCACGGTGTTCACGCACCGAATAAAAAACAGGAGGTAACAGGCAGAATGAAATCCATTTCCATTTCCACCGACAAGGCGGTGGCTTTGCTGGAGGCGAAGAAATTTTCCTCCCTCCGCATTATTCTGAGCGCCATGGAGCCCGCGGATATCGCGGAATTCATGGAGGAGGTACCGAAGGAACAGTACCCGCTCGTTTTCCGCATCCTTCCGAAGGAACTTGCGGCGGACGTTTTCGTCGAGATGGACCCCGACCAGCAGGAGCTTCTGATCTCCGGCTTTTCGGACAACGAGCTGCGTGAGGTCCTCGATGAGATGTATCTGGACGATACCGTCGATATCATCGAGGAAATGCCCGCGAACGTGATCGAGAGGATCCTCAAAAACTCGACGCCCGACATGCGCAAGATCATCAACGAGGTCCTGAAATATCCGAAGAACAGCGCCGGCTCGATCATGACGACCGAGTACGTCTCCCTGAAGGAGGATATGACGGTCTCCGCGGCGTTTGACATCATCCGCAGGGTCGCCATCGACAAGGAGACCATCTACACCTGCTACGTCACCGACGCGACCAAGCGTCTGCTCGGTCTGGTCAGCGCCAAAACGCTGCTGATCTCTCCGCTCGACGCTGTGATCGGCGACATCATGGAAAGCAACTTCGTTTACGTTTCCACGCTGGACGACCAGGAGGACGTGGCGAAGGCAATCGAAAAATACGACCTGCTCGCGATCCCGGTCGTCGATAACGAGCAGAGGCTGCTCGGCATCGTCACGGTCGACGACGCGATCGACGTCCTGCAGGACGAGATCGAGGAAGACTTCGCGGTCATGGCGGCAGTCACGCCGACCGAAAAGCCCTATCTCAAGACCTCGCCCTTTGAGCTCTGGAAGGCGCGTATCCCGTGGCTGCTCCTTCTCATGATCTCCGCGACCTTTACCGGCATGATCATTTCCTCCTTTGAGGACGCGCTTGCCGTGATCCCGGCGCTGACCGCGTTCATCCCGATGCTGATGGACACCGGCGGTAATTCCGGTTCGCAGGCTTCGATCACGATCATCCGCGGCATTTCGCTCGGGGAGATCGAATTCCGCGACATCCTGAAGGTCATCTGGAAAGAGCTTCGCG
>JAZLIW010000060.1:0-4120 GCA_045617585.1 Eubacteriales bacterium | reverse complement strand
GGGCGGGGGCTTGCTCCCGCCGCTTCTTTGATCGCGTCCCATTCGCGGAGCCACGCAGGAACTGGATCCGGCAGAAGGCAATCAGCGTCCGCGGCATTCGCCTTACGAAATGGGACGCGTTCGCGGTGCGGCGGGAGCAAGCCCCCGCCCTACGGTTAAATCCCGCGTCGCTCCGGTTCGCTTTCAGCGAACCGCTCCTTCGTGATCGGGACGCGTTCGCGGTGCGGCGGGAGCAAGCCCCCGCCCTACGGTGACGAAGGCGCGGCGCGCGGTGCGCGGCACGAGACGCGCCTAAAAAAAGAAAACCCGGATGAGGTATGCAGCCTCTCCCGGGTCATGGGATGCGCGGCGCGAAGAACGCGACTATCGATTATAATTTTGCTTTGCCCGAAGATCAAAGAAAAAAGTTCAGCGGTTGCCTCTTTGGTCCGCGGTTCGCATTTTGCGAACCGATCTCTCAGAGAAAGGACACCGTATCCCCTTCCCCCCGCCGGATCCCGACGGTGCGGAGAGTGCCGCCGACCGAGATGCCGGAGAGGCGGGCGGAGGGCAGGCAGGACGGGAGATGCGGCTCGAAGACCGTGCCGGACGGATCGAACGAGACGCCGAAGAGTCCGTCGGTCACGACGCGGCAGTAGAGCGCGCTCTCGGCGCTGAGGTGGCGGCGGTCCCCCTCCGGATACGCCTCGACGGCGTAGGGGACGTGCTCCCCGAGGAGTCGTTCCGCCGAGAACTCGCGCAGACGCGCCCAGCCGCGGTCGGCGTCCCCCATCCGGAAGAGCGAGGCGATGAAGTAGAGGGCGCTGCGGTCCCAGAGGATCGTCTCCCCCTCGGTCGAGCGGCAGGAGCCGCGCTCCCAGAGCAGCGCGTCGATCGAATCGGCGGTCCCGGCGGCGCGGTCGGTGATCCCCATATAGACGGGCAGACAGTTCCACGCGCGGACAACGTCGCAGCCGCGGTGGTAGTGATAGGTACGGTAGCCCGAGACCTCCCCGCCGAAATAAGCTTCGATCCCCTGCCCGATCTCCTCACGCGCCCGCTCGTAGCGGGAGGGATCGCACCCCATGCGGCGCAGCAGCACGGCGTAGTGCCCCAGCCCGCCGTAGGCGAGGGAGGAGGTGTTCAGGTTGATCCCGGTCGAGATCCGCCCCTCCAGCTCGTCGGAATCGGAGACGACGACGCGATCGGCGCTGATCTTCCGTAAAAGGTATTCCGCGCACCAGCGCAGCGCCCGCTCCTGCCCCGCGTCGGGCAGACGCCCTGACGCCAGCAGAAAGCGGCTGAGGCCGTAGAGGTACATCGCGGCGTCCCCGCGGTCCCCCGCCCCGTTCCAGTAGTCCCGCCCGCAGGCGATCACACTGCTCGGGATCGGGAGATATTCGTCGGTCATGAAGGGCTCGTACCAACGGAAGGAGGTGACCGCCGCCTCCGCCTCTTTTTCGTCCCCGGTAAAGCCGAACCACGGCGCCGCGTACTCGCACTCGTCGTTGCACCAGACCGCGGCGTAATAGGTCATCCCGCCGGGACAGTGGATCAGTCCCTTTCCGGTGCGGAACAGACTTTCCCCGGCGTGCAGCTTGGCAAAGGCGAACGCCGTGTCGATCACGTCGTCCCCGGTGGTCAGATCGGCCTCGGCAAGCAGCTCCGCGACCCGTGCCCGCCGCGCGGCGAGCGGATCGGGCTCCGGGACGAAGGGCGGCTCGTCGGCGAGCCGCGCCGAGACGGCAAAGAGCAGCACCGCTTCCTCCCCCGGAAGCAGGGTCAGCCGCGCCTCCCCGTTTTCATTGGAAAACGCGTGATCCGGGACCGTGCAGGTCCGTTCGAGCAGGACGTACCCCTCGCAGCCGAGGACCGTTTCGAGCCGCTCCGACGTGCGGAACGGGAGCTCCAGCGCCTTTTCCCCGCGGTTCCGTACCGTGATCCGCTCGTAAAACGCGCGGGAAAGGACCGACGGGAAGAACTGCCGTTCCGCCTCGAACCTCTCCTCCCCCTCTCCCGCTTCCCCGCGGGAAAAGACCGTGAGGACGCCGTCGAACTCCACGCGCACGAACCGTTCGGGCAGCGGGAGCCGGAGCGGCTCGGTCACGCACCCCGGATCCGACCCGCGGCTGATGCCCACGCGGTAGGTGCCGAAGGTGTCGTCCGGCGGGATGCGGAGCGCGGGAAAGGCATACTGCCGCCCGTAGAACGGCGCGCCGTCCTTCACCCCGTAGGTGATCACGGCGGAAACGCCCTCTCCGCTCATCTCGATATGATCGGAATGCCCCTCAAAATCGGCAGAGGCGATCCGTTTTTTCGGTTCCGCGACCGTCCAGCGCATCGCGTCCTCCTTTCAGCACTCGCCCCGCAGACCGAGCAGCCAGCGGGCGACGTGGGAAGCGAAGCCGTGATTGCAGCTCGCGTAATCGCCGACGTTCTCCCACAGCGTCCCGGTGCGCTCCGCCATGTAGAGGAAGTACCCCTTCGCCTCTTCAAGCAGCTGCTCGCCGCGCCCGTGGGTATAGAGCAGCTCGAGGCGCAGATAGTTGCCGATGAAGGCGTTCGCCGGGAAGATCTCCGGGTGGACGCCCTGCTCCGCGCGGTGCGGACCGAATTCGTCCATCAGCACGTTCCAGAGCGCGGGATAGGTCTCCGGCGACGCGACGCCGAGGAAGAACATATAGTACTGGCAGACCTCGGTGCGGTCGCCCGAGAGACGGAGCGTCCCGTCCTGCTGACGGACCGCGTTGTCGCAGAAGAAGCCGTCAAGGAAGGAGACGGCGCGGATCTTTTCGCGGATCGCCTCCGCCTGCGCGGCGTATTCCGGGATGCCGTACAGCTCGCCCGCCGCGTCGAGCATCGAAGCGTAGAGCGCGTTCGACGGATAGTTGACGTCCTGCACGAGATCGTTCGCGTGCGACCACTCGACGAAGACCCACGCGGGCAGGTGCTCGAGCAGACCATCCTCGTTCCGGTACCCCTCGAAAAAGCGGCAGAGCCCGAGGACGCGGTCCTTCGCCCGGTCGATCAGCTCCCGGTCCCCGGAGCGCGCGAGGTATTCCCGCAGCTCCAGCACGTACCACATCGCCCAGTTCGGGATGAAGTTGCCGTCCGGATGGTCGGAGGGATAGCACATCGGCAGCATCCCCTCCGGAAGCCCGGGGAAGGAATCCGCGAGGATGAAGTTGTCAAGGAAGGCGCGTTCGACCTCGCTCCGCCCGGTCAGCGCGTATTCGGTGCGGGAGGTGAAGAAGCTGTCGCACAGCCAGCCCGCCCGCTCTCTCGAGGGGCAGTCCATGTAGATATCGTAGGTGTTCTGCCGGAAGGTCTCGACCGCCGCGGCGTAGATCTTCTGCTCGTCGGGATCGGCGGAGGCAAGCTTTTTCGCGATCTTCGGGAACCCGACGCGGTCGAGCCCGGGCGCGCGGACGGCGATCTCCCCGTCGGTCACGAGCATCAGATAGCGGAAGGAATAAGGATAGACGGTGCGGAAGCGGTAGACGCCCTTCTTCAGCCGCGCGGAGGCGACCTCTGCGCTGTCCAGCCGCAGGGGCTGGATCATGCCGTCCCGCAGGAGCTCGTCAAAGGAGAAGAGGACGAGGCAGTCCTCCTTCGCCTCGATCTCGGCGGTGATCATGCCGGTCAGCTCCTGCCCGAGGTCGAGCAGGGCGAACGAGTTCTTTTCCATCGTGAACGCGCGGGGATCGGTAAAGGCGGGCACGTCGGCGGGCGTCAGAACGGCGGAGACCAGATCGACGACCGGGTTCTCGTCGTATTCCCCGTGCGGGAAGCAGGCGAAGGCGGGACCGGGAAAATACTCGCGCTTGGGCGGCATCGGCTGATCGGCGCCCCGGACGGCGGACCCGGTGCGCACGACGCGGACGGCGGTCACCTTCTCAAAATCGGGATAGTACAGCCCGCGCGGGATCACGGTCTTCTCCGGCTGAAGCTCGAGCGTCAGGCGCGGGAAGGAGGTCGACGCCGGGTCGGTATAGAGCCGTTCGCTCTCCGGCGTCATGCGGAAGCTCTCGCAGAAGGTGCGCTGGAAGGAGTAGCGCGGCACCGCGCGCACGTGATCGGGCGCGAAGACCGCCTCAAAGAGCGCGGGCGCGTTTCCGCTCCCGTCCGGCACGGCGTCCGT
>JAZLIW010000059.1:0-7055 GCA_045617585.1 Eubacteriales bacterium | reverse complement strand
CAGTACTTCGGTACTGAACATCCCGAGAGAAAACAGATACCCTTTGATCGTCAGATCGCCGTCGCCTATTTCGTATCTCAGTTTTTCAAACATGAAAACACACCTTATCGTTATTTGTCAGCAATAGAAATAATATTGTATAGGACTATTATTATTCTATCACATTTTCTTCCACAATACAAGCAGAAGGAACAGAAAAGACGAAAAAAGAATTCAGACACTGCTCCCACGATCAGACGGCGGCAATGCCGCAGAAAGGAAAAATGTGATGAAGATCAGAGACAAGCCCCAAACAGCCAAGAGGCGGAAAAGTGACGGAAAATCCGTTTTTCGGAAGCGATTCCGTACCGTTTTCCGTTACGCTCCCCGTCATTCGGAAATCCCGCAGTATTCCGCCTCCGGAGGCGGAGAAAAACAACGAAAAACGCCCTTCTTCGGGCAGAAAGGAATTACAGGCAAATATTATGCGAATCACCAAAACCATGAAAGAAACGCATATCTTCTTTGACGAGGAAAGCGATACGATTCAGGTATCCACCTTCAACACGGGACTGAAAAAACGCGCCAGACAGTCGGCGGAAAAGCACCCGGATCACTGCCGGATCGTATCGGACGATAAGGAATACGGAGATATGACCTTTGAGATCTCAAAGAAATGTTTCTGCTTCCGTTTCATCTCTCCCTGCTCGGAGGAACGGAAGGAACAGATGAGCAGATATGCAAAAGACCATGAAACCATCAAAAACGTGAATAAGGAAGGTAACGAATGAACGAAGAAAAAGAACTGACGGATTTTTATGAAAACGATACGGAAGGAGCGGAAGACGGAACCGCTCCTTTTTCTTTTCAGCCTCCGTACCGGATAACGGACGGACAGCTCTGTCTTGTGACCCATACGATGAACGGAGAAATGGAAAAGCCGATCTGCAATTTCGTTCCGTGGATCGAAGCGGAGATCGTCTGCGATGACGGCAGAGAAATCACCAAGACGGTTCGCATCCGCGGAAAGGACCGCGAAGGAAACGAGCTCCCCGCCGTTGACGTTCCCGCCGACGAGATCGACCGGATGAAATGGCTGAACAACCGCTGGCCCGCATACTGCCGTCTGAACGTGATCGGCTCCGCGGAAAAGCATCTGAAATGCGCTCTGCTCGGAACGGCGGCGGGAGCCGAACAGATTCGCAGATATTCCCATACCGGATGGAAGAAGATTGACGGGGAGTACGCGTTCCTTCTGCCCGGGATCGGGAAATACGAAGTCGTACTTCACGGGAAACAGAACAATTACCGCGCCGCCGATCATACGGAGGATAACGACCTTGCGTATCTGAACGGATTTCTCGGGCTTTCTTTTATCCCTCATGAAATATGCTTTCCGTGTCTCGCTCTCGTCTTTCTCTCTCCGATGAATGAATTTCTGAAAGCGTGCGGTCACGAACCAAAATTCATTCTCACCCTGATCGGAAGAACGGGCAGTATGAAAAGCACGGTGGCGGCACTGATGCTTTCCTTCTTCGGCGAGTTCTCCGCCACCGATCTTCCCATGTCCTTCCGGGACACAAAGAACAGCATCCTTCATAACGCATACGCGCTTAAGGACGTTCTGACCTGCATCGACGATTATCATCCGACGGGAAGAAACGAAAGCAGCTCCATGAGAGAAACGATGCAGATGCTTGCCCGGGGCTACGGGGACCGGGCGGCAAGGAACCGTCTCGACTCGGAGATACAGCTCAGGGAATCCCGTCCGCCTCAGGGGAACGTCATCGTCACGGCAGAGTACGCCCCCGACATTACCGAAAGCGGAACGGCAAGACTTTTCTGCATCGAGATGAAGCCCGGCTCGATTGATCTGTCCCTGCTGACCGAAATGCAGGGTTTCGCCTCGGACGGCATTCTCCGCAGATGTATGTATGCTTATCTGAGATGGATCAAGGACTCCGTCCTTTCGGATGACGAAAGAGAGAAAGCATTCGTTTCCTTTCTCGGAAAGACCTATCCGGAAAAGCGGACCTTATGGAGAGACCGGCTGAAAGAAAACCGCATTTCCTTCCACGACCGTCTGCCCGACACGCTGACCTGTCTGGAGCTCGGTTTCTCTTTTCTCCTTCGGTTTATGAAGGAGAGCCGTATGCTGACCGATGAAAACGAAAAGGAGTACACGGAAGAGTTCCGCAGCATCCTTCTTTTTCTTTCCGCAAAGCAGAGCGAAGCGATTGCAGATGAAAAACCCACGCATATCTTCGTAAAGAAGCTGATGTCTCTGATCGAGAGCGGTCAGGTCACCGTACTCAGAAAAGATGATCCCTCAGCCTTTTTGCCTTCAGACTGCGTCGGCTACGAGGACGGCGAATACTGGTATCTGTTTCTTGACAGTGCGCAGAAGTACGTGAAACGGTTATGCGACGACCAGAACGAAAGTTACACGTTCACGTCAAAAGCGATTGCCAAAGCGCTTTCCGACGAAGGGCTGATCGAGATCGGCAGCGACGGAAAGAACACCCGCACACTTCGCTTCGGCGGCAAGTCCAAACGCGTCATGCTTTTAAAAAAAGAGGCGGTCACAAAAAGTATTGATGCCCCTGTTTAATTTTCGCGTTTCAGGTGTTTCAGGCGTTACGGTCTGCAATTCACTTTGGGAGTTTGCGCAGCAAACTCGACGGCGCACAAGTGGTCTTCGGTATAAACCAAGTTAACCGTGCGCCGTATCGCCGTATCGCGAAATTTCAAGGAGGGGTGTCATCTTTTTTTCAGATCACGACAATATGAAAAAGGTGACGCCTTCACGTCACCTTTTACGATTATCTGAATAGTTCCGAATGACTGCCGACACGGTTCAGAAGCAGCACGAGAACGTCGTCGAATATCTGATAAACCAGAAGCCAATTCGGCTCCACGTGACATTCCCTGCATCCCTTGTAATCCCCGGTCAATGAATGGTCACGGTACTGCGCGTCAAGCGTTTCGCCGTTGGCAAGCTTTTCAATGACGGCAAACAGCCGTTCCGTATTCTTTCCTTGCTTTTCGGATAATTTCAGATCCTTCTTGAACTGACCGGTAAACCGAACCTCGTATTTCATTCTTCCAGCGCCGCCCGGAGATCAGCCATATTCGTAAACCCTTTTGCGGTTTTATCGTGAGCGATCTTTCTGCCTTCTTCAATGGCAGCGGCGGTAACCGCGTTCGGAATGTCAAGCTTCAGTTCAAAAGGAATCCCGTTTTCCCGGATCGTCTGACGAAGAAAAATATTGACCGCAGTCGTCATATTAAGCCCGAGCGCTTCAAAGATCTTCTCTGCCGCTTCCTTGACCTCGCTGTCGGTACGGACGTTCAGATTTGTTGATGCCATACTGTTCACCTCCGATTTCATTCTATGCAGATTATATCACATTATGCACACAATGTCAATACAATTTTCTGAAAATCATTTTGCAGATTCCGTTTTCAGGGGACGGATTCCGTTTTATTGCGAGTTTCGCTTTTGTATGACGACAGCCCCTGCCGCCGCCTCAAAAGCAATCGGGCTAAGCCCGAACCCCTATCATTTTCAAACCAATAAGAAAGGACTCTTTATGGAAAAAGAATCAAGAACGATCCTTCTCTCTTTTCGTGTTTCACCCCAAGAGCGTGAAAAGATCGAAGTAAAAGCACTCGAATCCAAGCGTAAATTAAGCCGGTATCTCCGTGACTGTTCCCTCGAAAAGCCAATCGTCGTCGTAAACGGTGCGGATATGATCGCAAAGGAACTGCGGGCTATCGGCAACAATCTCAACCAACTGACGCGGGAGGTCAACGCCGGATACGTCCGTTCCGTTGATCTTTCGGGACTGAAGGAGGAGGTGAAAAAAATATGGCAATCGTTAAATTCGTTACCTCGGGATGTCCGATGAACAATATCTTCCCGTATATCATGCGTGAAGAAGCGACCGAAAGCAGACTGATCGACGGGATCGGATGTACTCCCGAGACCGCTCTTGAAGAATTTCGTTTCGTGAAAGCGCAGTTCGGAAAAGAAGACAAGCGTCAGTACTACCACATCGTTCAGTCCTTTGCACCCGACGATCCGGTCAGCCCGGAGCTTGCACACGAGCTCGGAATGAAGCTTGCGGAATATTTTCCGGGCTTTCAGGCGGTCGTGGCGACGCACGAAAACAAGTCTCATCTGCACAATCATATCATCCTGAACTCGGTGAATTACGAAAGCGGTCTGAAATTTCACATCACCTCCGACGAGATGAGAGAGGTGAAAGAATACTCCAACTGTCTCTGCCGGGAGCACGGGCTCTCGACCGTCGAAACGAAATGCGAGTACGGCGGCGATCCGAATTGGAAGAAGATCCTGCGCGGAATGCTCGGTCTCGCTCTCGAATACAGCGAAACCAAAGAAGATTTCATCCGGTTTCTGCGCGAGCACGGAATCGGCGTCCGCTGGGACGAAGGACACAAGTATATCACCTTCACCGACCCGGACGGGCACAAATGCCGCGACAACAAGCTCTTCGACGAGCGTTTTCTGAAAGAAAACCTCGAGATCTATTTCGCCATGGGCGGCGCTTATTCGCCGCTTGCGCCGGAGTATATCGACCACCGCACGCCTGTCCATCCCGCGAGAGCGACGATGACGTTATCGAATGATCTGCTGTATCAGATGGCGTATCTCTTCCGTGACTGTACGCCCCAGACCGAGGAAGAGATCGAAAAAGAAGAAGAGGAACGCCGCACGAGCGAAGCAGTCGGACTCACGGCAGCCGCCGTGATCCTGCTCGCTCTGCGGTACAGACAGTACTATGAAGAGGAAGAAGAAAACGAGGAACGGTACTTCGGTCCCATTCTCTCGATGTAAGGAGGAAAAAATGACCGAAAAGATTACCGCAATCGGCGGAAGGACCGTCCGAACCCGCACCGAGGAATATGAAGGAACCGTTTATCATATCCACAGCGTTTTCTGCAATGAAAACACGCTCTCTTCCCTTCTTCTTACTTTGATGAAGAACGAGTTGTCTGCCGAGGATAACGTGAACAAAAACGGCGGGGATTATTTGTCGGTTCCCGTGATAGACTTTGAAGACAAAAAGTGATATTGTATATGCTTGAAAAAGCGGAAGGAGAAAACCGAAATGATCACAGAAGAAAAGAATTACAGCGCCGCACTTTACTGCCGTCTGTCCCAGGACGACGGCAGTCCCACGGAAAGCATCAGCATCGGGACCCAGAAATCCCTGCTTACCCGATACTGCACCGAACAAGGCTTTCCGATATACGACACCTATATTGATGACGGTTGGAGCGGAACGAATTTCGAGCGTCCCGACTTCAAAAGGATGATTTCAGATATTGAAAGTGGGAACGTCAATCTCGTCATCGTCAAGGACCTTTCCAGGTTCGGTCGTGAATACGCGATGATGGGCGTCTATCTGAACTACACCTTTGAGGATTACAACGTACGGTTTATCGCCATCACGGACGGAGTCGATACTCTGATCAATCCCGATGACCTCGTTATGCCAATCAAGAACGTCGTCAACGCCCAGTACGCCCGGGAATGCGGACGGAAGACCAAAGCGGCACGCACCGCCTTGGCTAAGGACGGAAAGTATATCGGCAGTCTGCCGCCCTACGGATACGTGAGGGATCCGGAAGACCGTCACCATCTTATCCCGGACGAAACAAGCGCCTCGGTGGTACGAAGGATATTTTCACTCTACTGCGGCGGCTGCGGATTCCGACAGATCGCGGGAATACTGAGAGATGAAATGATCCTGACTCCTCAGTCATACAGCGGTTTCCGCACGGCGGAATCAAGGAAAAGCGCATGGAGGCAAAAATGCGACTGGCATCTGACAACGGTAAAATCCATCCTTCAGAACGAAGAATACACCGGATGCGTGATCAACTGCAAAGAGCAGGTCAGAGGCGGAAGCAAAAAAAGACGTGTGGACTGTGAGGAAGAAAACCGGATCGTCGTTCGAGGAACGCACGAGCCGATCATTACGGAGGAGCAGTTCTCCCTTGCTCAGTCTATGATGAAAAACAAATACCGCCACGATTCAAACGGAGAAAAACAGATTTTCACCGGGCTCGTGAAATGCTCGACCTGCGGTTCCGGCATGAACCTCTCCACCAGTCACGGGAAGAAAAAGTCCTTTGCGTGCTGGGTATACCGAAATTACGGAAAGGAAAGATGCACGTCTCACCGTATCAGCTACAACGCATTATACTCGATTGTACTCAACGATATACGCACATGCGCCCGGATGGCTTACTGCTTCCGGGCGCAGTTTTATGAAATGCTGATTTCCGACAACAAAGAAAAGAACGAACGTGAAACGTCGGACCTGATTGCGGAAAACGAAAGGATCGTTCACAGAATCGCAGAACTTGACACGGTATTGAACAAACTGTACGAAGACTATGCGCTCGGAAAGATCAGCGAGGCTCGGCACCATTCTATGACGGAAGCATACGAATCCGAGAGAGAAGAAAAAGAAAAGCAACGCACCGAAATCGAGAAAAAGATAACGCAAAGTAAAGAAAAGAAAATCAACGCCGACAAATTCTTCGATGTGATCCGCAAATACACCGATATCGGCGAGCTGTCAGCAGCGATTCTGAACGAACTGATTGAAAAGATTGTCGTCTACGACAAAACAGAGGTCGACGGTCAGACGGTTCAGAACGTGGTGATTTATTACAAGTTCGTGGGGGTGATTGCACCCTGACCTTTTTCGGTATCCTTAAAAACAACCGTAGGTCATGGGTTCGAGTCCCACCATCTCCACCATACAGAAATATTCCGAACGTCGTTATCAAAGGTAACGCGTTCGGATTTTCTGTTTTTCAATTTCAATTATTCCAGCAAAAAGGAATTATCGGAAAGCGAGGGTTACATGCCATCGTTTTTTCTTTCGACAGCTATATTGGTTTATCTCTTGCGTTCGTCAATCTATTATTCTATCATTCCGACTGATGATCAAACAAGCAAATACGTTTGTTAATTCGTAAACTCCCGAGCGAAAGGAAGAATTATTAATGATCATTTCAGCAAGTCTGCAAGC
>JAZLIW010000058.1:0-16337 GCA_045617585.1 Eubacteriales bacterium | reverse complement strand
CACCGCCGCCGCCCGCAACGGGCGTGCCTTTTTTCAGCCCGGTCAGCTTCGCCGCCTCTTCGGAGACGCAGGCGCTGATCTCGGGGCTCTCGTACACCTCCGGCAGCAGCGTGCGGTCGATCTTCAGGAGGCGGAGCATTTCGTCCGACCAGCAGCGCCCCGCGATATGGAGGAGCTGGGTGCCGGAGGCGTCCGAGACCTCGGTCGCGAACGCACCGGTCAGTTTATAGCGGATATAGTCCTTCGGAAGAAGGATCTTGCGGCATTTTGCGTAGTTTTCCGGCTCGTGATTGCGGATCCACAGGATCTTGGAGGCGGAGAACCCGGTCAGAGCCGGATTGGCGGTCAGCTCGATCAGCTTGTCGTAACCGACCGTCTCCGTGATCTCGTCGCATTCCTTTGCCGTTCTGCCGTCGCACCAGATGATGGCGGGGCGGATCACGTTTCCTTCCGCGTCCAGCATGACCACGCCGTGCATCTGCCCGGACAGACCGATGCCGAGGATATCGTTCCCGTCAATGCCGTCGGTCACGGCACGCAGCGTTCTGACCGCCGCGTCCCACCAGTCGAGCGGATTTTGTTCCGCCCAGCCGTTTTCCGGCTGATAAAGCGGATACTCCGCGGTCATCGCACGCTCTTCTCTGCCCGTTTGCGCGTCGTACAGAGCCGTCTTGGTACCGGAGGTACCGACGTCGATCCCGATCAGATATTTCATTGTTCTCTTCCTTTCTCAAAACGTCACGGTCACGGTCTCGCCCGCGCGGAGGAAGACCTTGCGGATCCCGGTCAGGTTCTTGTGGGGCTGATACGTAAAATGAAGCACCGTGTATTCCAGATCGTAGGTCCCGTTGTTCGTGACCTCCACGGTATCCCCTCCGGTCTTTTTCTCGGTGACGTCAGAGTAGGTCAGACCGTAACCGAACTCGTAAAGCGGCTTCCCCTCAAAGAATTTGTAGGTGCGGTTCTTCATCGAATAATCGGTAAAGGGAGGCAGATCGTCTGCGCTGCGATAGAAGGTCACGGGGAGCCTTCCGCAGGGGCTGACCTTGCCGAACAGTACGTTGGCAAGCGCAAGACCGCCCATCGCGCCGGGATAGAAGCACTGGATCACGGCGTTTGCCGTCTCGTCCTGCCGCACGAGGCTGACACAGGAGCCGCTGACGTTGACGAAGACCACGGGCTTGCCGAGGGAGAGGATCTCCTCGTACAGTTTTTTCTGTACCGCGGGGATTTCAAGGTCGATGCGGTCGCCGTTCATCGAATTCGGCGCGTCGTTGCCCTCTTCGCCCTCCATCTTCGGCGAGATGCCCATGCAGAGCACGACGACGTCCGCGTTCTTCGCGGCGACGAGCGCTTCTCTGCGTTTCCCCGCGGCGTTGTCGTAACCGTCCGCATAGAGGTGGCAGCCCTCCGCGTAAAGGACCTTTCCCTCCGAAACGGTTTGGATCCCGCGCAGCAGCGTGTAATAGACGTCGGGCGTGCCGTTGTAATTGCCGAGCAGGATATCCGACGCGTCCGCGTTCGGACCGATGACCGCGACCTTCGCCTTCGGGTCGAGCGGGAGGATCCCGTCGTTCTTCAGAAGGACGAGGCTCTTTTCCGCCATCTTCAGGTTGATCTCCCTGTGCTTATCGCAGCAGACCACGTCGAACGGGATCTTGTCGTATTCGCAGTCGTCGTCGAACATCCCGAGACGGAACCGTGCCGTAAAGAGCCGCTCGCAGGCGACTGTGATCGTCGCCTCGTCGATAAGTCCGTCCTTCACCGCCTGTTTCAGCCACTCGTAGCATCTGCCGCAGTTGAGGTCGCAGCCCGCCTTGACGGCAGCGGCGGCGCTTTCCGCGGGGGAAGCGGTGATCTTATGCCCGCTGTGGATATCGTTGATCGCGCCGCAGTCGGAGACCACGTAGCCCGGGAATCCGAACTCTTTCCGCAGGACGCCGTCCAGATAGGTCGGAGACGCGCAGCACGCCTCTCCGTTCAGCGCGTTGTAGGCGCCCATGACCGCGGAGGGATCCGCGTGCTCGATGCAGTAACGGAACGCCCAGAGATAGGTCTCGTACAGGTCCTTGTCCGAGGCGATCGCGTTGAAGGAATGGCGTCCGCCCTCCGGACCGCTGTGGACCGCGTAATGCTTGATCGTCGCGTCCAGCTTGCGGTACTTGCCCTCTCCCTGCAGCCCGCGGATGAAGGCGGTCCCCATGACGCCCGTCAGATACGGGTCCTCGCCGTAGGTCTCCTGCCCTCTGCCCCAGCGGGGATCGCGGAAGATATTGATATTGGGGGACCAGTAGGTCAGTCCCTCGTAGATCAGGGTGTCCCCGAATTGACGGAATTCGTTGTATTTTGCTCTTGCCTCGTCCGAGATCGCGGTAGAGACGCGGTTCATCAGTTCCTCGTCAAAGGATGCCGCCATCGCGATCGACTGCGGGAAAACGGTCGCGGTCCCCGCGCGGCCGACGCCGTGCAGGCATTCGTTCCACCAGCAGTATTTCGGAACGCCGAGGCGTTCGATCGCCGGTGCCTCGTACTGCATCTGTGAGACCTTTTCCTCAAGCGTCATCTGCGAAACGAGCGCTTTCGCTCTATCCTGAAACGTCATATCACGTTCCTCCTCAGTTTTTCCCGTTGAAAAGAATGGAGTTGATCACGCTTTCGAGATATTCCTGCCCGCCGCTGATCTTCTTCGCCTCGTTGTCGTGAGAGAGCGCGTAGGCGGCAAGCTCCTCGAGAGAGGTCGTCCCCTCGACGATCTTTTTGCCGATGCCCTTGCCGTAGGAGGCGTAGCGCTCCGAAATGAAGGAATCCACTCTGCCGTCGTCGATGATCTCGTACGCCTTGATCAGGCCGAGGGCAAAGGTGTCCATCCCGGTGATATAGGAGATCAGGATATCGTCAAGGTTCATGGACGCGCGTCTCGACTTGGCGTCGAAGTTCAGACCGCCCGTGACGAAGCCGCCCGCGCGGATGACCTCCAGCATGCAGAGCGTGGACTCGTAAACGTTCCACGGGAACTCGTCGGTATCCCAGCCGAGCAGCAGGTCGCCCTGATTGGCGTCGATGGAGCCGAAGGCGCCGTTCGTTCTCGCCACGCAGAGCTCGTGATTGAAGGTGTGACCCGCGAGCGTCGCGTGGTTCGCCTCGATGTTCAGTTTGAAGTCCTTCTCCAGCCCGTATTTGCGCAGGAACGCGAGCACGGTCGCGGCGTCGAAGTCGTACTGATGCTTTGTGGGTTCCTTGGGCTTTGGCTCGATATAGAAGTCACCGGTAAAGCCGTGGGCTCTGCCGTAATCGACCGCCATGTGCATGAGGCGTGCCATGTTGTCCTGCTCCAGCGCCATATCGGTGTTGAGCAGCGTATCGTATCCCTCTCTGCCGCCCCAGAAGACGTATCCGGTGCCGCCGAGCTCGATCGTGATATCCAGCGCCTTCTTGATCTGCGCCGCCGCGCAGGCAAAGATATCGGCATAGCAGGAGGTCCCGGCGCCGTAGGCGTAGCGGGGATGGTTGAACAGATTCGCGGTGCCCCAGAGGAGCTTGATCCCCGTCTTCTTCATCTGTTCCTTGATAACCGGAACGACCTTGTCAAGGTTGTCGGAGAACTCGGCAAGGCTCTGCCCTTCGGGTGCGATATCCTTGTCGTGGAAGCAGAAATACTCCACGCCCAGCTTGGACATCAGCTCAAATCCGGCGTTGATGCGCGCGATCGAGCGCTCGATCCCGTCCTCGGCGCCGAAGGATTTGTCCATCGTCCCGATCCCGAACATATCGGTGCCGTCCGCGCAGAGGGTATGCCACCAGCTCATGGCGAAGCGGAGATGCTCGCTCATCTTCTTGCCGTGGATGACGCGGTCAGCGTCGTAAAAGCGGAACGCGTAGGGGTTTTTCGTCTGCGGGCCCTCGTAAAGGATCTTGCCTTCTCTGAAGTATTCCATGATCGTTCTCTCCTTTTTGTTTTTGTTTGATTTTCGTTTGGTTTTTAAGGTTTCTGTTTGCTGACAAACAGCAATCCATGGTTTCATTATAGCAAAGGTCCTGCTGTGCCGCAATGCGTATCTTGTCTTCTTTGCGACGGATATTGCTTTTCCGGCTTCCAAAGAAAAACGGTGAATTTTATAGAATTTGCACAAACGGGTCAAGCAATGTCCGGTTTTATCGGGTTTTCGTCTGTTTTTCAGCAAAAATCTTCCCTTTTTCGGTTTTCCGATATTGCTTTTTTCCGCCCGCCGTTGTATAATAAAAAAAGAAGCGGAACGAATCCCGCGCGGTGTGAAAGGAAAAAACGTATGGAAGATATCATGTTTGAGAGCATCCACAAGCCGGTCGGCAGCTATCCCTATATCCAGTTCGTCAACGAGAATCTGGATTACATGGCGCACTACCACACGGAGCTTGAGGTCGTCTACGTCGAGCGAGGCAGCATCGAAGCGATGTCCGGCTCCCGCAGCTTCACGCTGAACGAAGGGGACATCTGCTTTTTCCTCCCCGGGGAGATCCACAGTTACAGTACCCTCTCCCCGAACAATATCTACGTGATCAAGATCGAGGTGGATTCGGGCAGAGAACTGTTCGATATCGAGCGGGTCCGCCTGCTCTCCAATATCCTGCGTCCCTCCGATCCCGCCTACGATACCTTCCATACCCTGATCTTTCGCATGAAGGAAGAAAACGAGCAGC
Source organism: Eubacteriales bacterium (assembly GCA_045617585.1). Classification (GTDB taxonomy): domain Bacteria; phylum Bacillota; class Clostridia; order Oscillospirales; family CAG-272; genus CAKRZE01. Next base: position 11,660 of record JAZLIW010000058.1, on the reverse strand, counting down.
GCGGCGTCGGTTACTCCTTTGAGATCCGTGCCTGCGCCGACCGCATCGCCGCGTCCCTCCTCCGCACCCTCCCCTACGACTTCTGTGACCCGACCCGCGGCGTCCGTATCCTTGACAGGATCAACCGCTATCTGGAGGAAAACCACAGCGGGAAGATCACGCTGGATTCGGCGGCGGAGTCCTGCGGCTTCTCCAAATTCTATTTTGCCCACGAATTCCACGATCTGACCGGCATGACCTTCATGCGGTACCTGAACGACTTCCGGCTGGAAAAGGGAATGGAGCGCCTCCGCATGACCGACGACAGCGTCACGACGATCGCGCTCTCCTGCGGCTTCGGCAACGTCCGCTCCTTCAACCGATCCTTCAAGGAGCGCAACCGCATGACCCCGCTCGAATACCGCCGTCAGTTCCGCTCCTCCACGCCCGTCAGCCCTTCCTGAACACCGGATCACAGAAAAGAAGGAAACGAATATGGAACTGAAACACTGGATCACCTTCGGCGGAGAGGAAGCGCCGCTTGCCGTCTGCCGCTTTGAGGCAAAAAAAGGAGAACGCGCCTCGGTCACGATCTCCGGGCTCGGCTTTTTTCTGCTGTATCTGAACGGCACCCCGGTCTCGGAGGATCGCTTCGTCCCCGCGTGGACCGACTATCATCCGAGATACAACCGCCGCCTGCTCTATCCCATCCGTGACACCTTTACCCATCGCGTCCTCTGTCTTGAATACGACCTGACCGGCATGATCCGGGACGGGGAAAACGAAATGACCGTCCTGCTCGGCAACGGCTGGTACGGGCAGCGGATGCGGAACGTGGAGGGTGACTTCCGCTACGGCTCGCCGAAGCTCGCGTTCGTCCTGAACGTCGGCGGGCGGGAGACCGTCTCCGACGAGCGGGTCCTGTGGCGCAAAAGCGAGATCACCTTCAATAATATTTATTACGGCGAGACACAGGACCTCCGCCGCCTGCGAGACCGCACGCTCCTCCCCGCCAAGCGCTGCCCGGCGCCAGAGGGAAGGATGGAAAAGCAGATCTGCCCGCCCGACCGGGTGATCCGTGTCATCACGCCTTCCGTCCTGAAAAAGGACGGGGACCGCGTCCTGTACGACTGCGGTGAAAATATCACCGGCGTTCCCCGCTTCCGTCTGACGGCGGAAGAAGGAAAAACGGTCGTGTGCCGCTTTGCCGAGGAGATCTTTGAGGACGGCAGGCTGTTCTTTCAGTTCACCGGCGGCGAGGGACAGATCCAGACCTTTACTGCCGTTTCGGACGGGGAAGGCCGGGAGATCTATCCGAAGTTCGGGATGTTCGGCTTCCGTTACTTTGAGGTCGTCGGAGACGCGGAGGACGTCCGGGTGGACGTGATCCACAGCGATATCCCGCTGACCGCCTCCTTCTCCTCCTCCGACGAAGGCCTGAACTGGCTCTTCGACGCCTACGTCCGCACGCAGACCAACAATATGCATTACGGCACGGTCTCCGACTGCCCGCACAGAGAACGTCTCGGCTATACGGGCGACGGGCAGCTCACCTGCGGCACCGCCATGCTGCTTTTCGACGCCGAAAGCCTTTACCGCAAGTGGATCCGGGATATCGCCGATTCTCAGGATCCGGTGACCGGGCACGTTCAGCATACCGCCCCGTTCTACGGCGGAGGCGGCGGTCCCGGCGGGTGGGGCGGCGCGATGGTCATCGTTCCCTACGAGTTCTACCGCCGTTACGGCGACCGGGAACTGGTCCGCACCTATCTGCCGCACATGAAAAAATACCTTTCCTATATGGAAGCGCATTCCGAGGACGGGATCGTCGTCCGGGAGGAAAAGGACGGCTGGTGCCTCGGCGACTGGTGTACGCCGGAGCCGATCCGTCTCCCGGAGCCGCTCGTCAATACCTATTTCTACATCAAGTGCCTCGAATACACCGCGTTCCTCGCGGCGGAGATCGGGGAGGACGACCCGGCGCTTGCCGTGAAAGCGGAGGAAGTCCGCGCCTCCTTCGTCCGGCACTACTACGACGCGGAAAAGAACACCTTCGGGATTCAGGGCGCGGACGCGTTCGCGCTCGACCTCGGGCTCGGGAACGACGCGCTGTACCGTGATTTCCTTGCCCATTACCGGGCGCTCGGACGGTTCGACACCGGGATCTTCGGTACAGAGCTCGTCGTCAAGGTCCTCTGCGCGCATGGGGACGTCGGGACCGCGATCTCCCTGCTCACGTCGGAACAGTACGGCTCCTTCGGCTACGAGCGGGTCCGCGGCGCAACTACGCTCTGGGAGGACTGGAACGGGCTGACCTCCCGCGATCATCCCATGTTCGGTGCCTGCGTCCGGTATCTCTTCACCGCCCTGCTCGGCATCGATCCCTACGGAGAAGCACCGTCCGCCCATCCCGCTTCGGACGTCCTGCCGTATTTCTCCGGCTCGGTCATGACGAAACACGGCAGGATCACCGTCACGGTCCGCGACGGAAAAGCGGAGATCGTCACCGGATAAACCGTCATTGGAAACAGAATAAAACGTCTGCCGACACGGTTCCGTCAGCAGACGTTTTTCTTATTCTTTCTTATCGGGCGCGTGCGTTTCACATGTCCGGGGTCAGACGCTTGCTCAGGATCAGGACGTTTCTTCCTTCCCGGTAATAATACCGGATCCCGTCCATCATTTTCTTCGTCATCAGGATGCCGAGCCCGCCCTCTCTGCCGAACAGTGCCTCGGGTGAGGTGTCGGCGTCCTCTTTGGCAAGGGGATCAAAGGGTCTCCCGTGATCGGAGAACGTGATCTCCGCCGCTCCGTCCCGGATCTCAAACGAGATCTCTGCTTCTCCGGAGCCGGGGGGATACGCGTAGGAGGCGATGTTGACGAAGATCTCTTCCACGGAGAGGTCGATCTGATACTGCGTTTTTGCCGGGCAGTCGTATTGCTCCAGTTCCGCGTCGACAAACGCGCTGACCTCCGCCAGCCGTTCCACCGCCGCGGGGACCGTGATCGATTTTTTCATTGTCTGTCCTTTCCGATGTCCGTCTCAGTTCGTTTCTTCCGGTTCCGTGACCTTCGGTTCCTCCGTCACCTTGACCCGGGTCAGGTTCTCCTTCCCGAGCTTCCGTTCCAAAGCGGCGAACCCGCGCGCGGCGTTCAGGAAGGAAAACAGCGTCCGCGCGGTATAAAAGCAGACCAGTACGTCCCTGCCGTTATATTCTGCGGTCAGAAAGCAGGGATTATGCAGGATCGGAAAACAGAGTGCGCACATCGCGTCGGGTGCCGTGCGGAGTGCCGCCGGTTTTCCGACCTTCTCCAGCGCCTTTTCCACGGCGGGGCGCACCTCGTAATTCCGCAGTTTCAGCCGGTACTGCCGTCTTTTTTCGGTCAGACCGTTGACGCGCGCAGCCAGCGTCCCCGCGTACATTCCCTGATAATTCAGGTCGAAGATCGTATCCGACGCGACGATCTTGCTGCCCTCGTTGGTCACCATACCGCTGATGATCTTCCGGATCTCTTTTCCGCGGGCATCCATTTCAGTCCGCTCCGTTCCCGCAGCAGGAAACGAAGCGCTCCGCCGCCGCGATCAGGTCCTCTGCCGTCATGCTTTCGCTGCCTTCCCCGTCCTCGGTCCCGACGGAACCGGTAAAGAAGAAGCGCGTCCCGTTTGCGTCCGACCAGAGAAGGGCGTTCGTTCCGTCCGCCTGTTTCGTCAGCAGGACGGCGTCCGTATCGCCGAGCGTCGCCTGCGCTTCGTCCGCCTCCCCTTTCAGAAGTACGGAGCGCATCTCTTCCTCCGTCAGATCCGCCGTCACCTTCACGGTGCAGGTCACCCTTTCCACGCCGTACGAGCAGATCGCCATGCGGTAAACGAGCTCCGGCGTTCCGAGATCGTACACCGAAACGTGCGAGCGTTCCGTTCCCTGCGGGAAAGCGGTCAGCCCGGTCAGTTTCCGGAATTCATGTTCTTCGGGATCAAGCACTTCTTTTTCCGGGTCGTACGTCCCGATCGCGTCCGAAAGGAGCGTGACCGAGAGATTGCCGCCGATCCGGAGGCGGAGCGTCAGCTTTTTGCCCTGCTCTTCACTGTACAGGACAAGGTCTCCCTCCGCCGCGGACTTCCCGGTGATCTCAAAGGAGAACCCGTCCTCCGTTTCGGTCAATTCCGAAACCGTAACGGCGTCTGCGATCTCTCCTGCTTCCTTCCATCCGGTCGGCTCCGCGTTCTGCACCCGGACGGCAAGACCGCCGCCCGCGCGGCCGTTCACCGTATAGGAAATGCCGCCCGCTTCCCCGCCTCGTACGGTGGGGGAATATTCTCTGTGCGTGCATCCGATCACGGAGATCGCTCCGTCCGCGTCCGCGTAGACCGTCAGGAGCAGCTCGTAGCGCAGATCCTCCGGGTCCGTCCCGGAGCACTGCAGGAGGGAGACTTCTGTCGTCCCTCTGCCGACGTACCGGATCTCAAACACGGCGTCGTTCTTTCCGGCGTCTTTCACCGTCGCCTCCGCGACCGTCGGGAGGAACCCCCCCACGGTCCAGACGCAGCCGTCCTCCGACGCGCCCCGGACCGTCACGGTAACGAGGCCTTTTTTCACGGTGTAGGAATATTCGTATTTACAGCCGGGATCCTCCGCCGGGATCTCTTTCCCGCCGGTCAGAGTGATCACGGCAAGCACTGCCGCGAGCACCGCCGCGGCGATCCCGACGGCAATCAGTAATTTTTTCACTGCGGAAACCTCCTGCCAGTTTATCGGAAGGTGATCCGGTACTCGGTCCGGATCGCGGGATCCTCCGCGGAGCTGACCGTTACGCGGAATTCCGTGTTCCCGTCAGCCGCGGGCATCGTGAGGGAATAGCCCCCGTCCTTTTCGGTCAGGGTGAATTTCCCTTCCCCGTCGCCGACCGATTCACATTTGACCCGATACCCCTCGGCAGAGCCCGTGACCGACGCGCCGATCCAGAGGGAATACCCGGGCTTCAGTTCGACCGAAACCGTTTTTCCCTCCGTGTCGTTTCTGGAGTAGGTCACGCTGCCGCCTGCGTCGAGATACCGTACGGTCGTTTTCAGACCGATATCGGAAAGATTGACCGTCAGCCCTTCCGCGCCGACGTCCTCTCCCTCCGCCGTGCGGGAGGAGACCGTCCCGTTCGCTTCCCATTCGTACCTTACCGTGCCGGTCCACGTTTTCCCGTCGTTCCCGAGCGGGATCAGACGTGCGGAACGGAGCGCGGCGGCGTCCGGAAGAAGGATGCGGTAACGGGCGGCGGAACCCGGAGCGGACCCGCCGGAGACCAGATAGGGTGCCGTATCGGCGAACGTAAAGGTCCGGGTCTCTCCGCTGCCGTTCTCGGCGGAAAGTTCAAGGGAGAATCCGCCTGCCGGAAGCGTTTCCGCCGCCGGAGGCGTCAATATCACATCAAAGGTGACCGTCGGTACGGCGGAAACGTTGACCGCCGTTACGGTACGGGTCACGGGGAAGCGGTTAAGCACGCTGTACGTGCCGTTTCTGCCCGCCGTTCCGGTCCCGGAGGAGACGCAGCGGACGGACGCGGCGGTAACGACCGCGTCGACCGAGCCGATGCTGACGATCTGAAGCTGACGGACGTCCCTCAAGTACGTCTGAGAGAACGGGATCTCAACGATCTGCCCGGGGCGGATCGAATCGATGCCGAGATCCGTCAGGAAAACGTAGGGAGACGTGTAGATCCGCTCCCCGGTGTCAGGCAGCGTCGTATAGGTGAACGCAAGCGCGATGTCCTTCGTATCCGGGATCAGTCCCGTCGCCACCGTGTCGGAAGAGAACTGCAGCGTTACGGTCTGCGATTCCTTTCTGCCCGAATTCCCGGGCTTTGCGGGAACACCGTAGCTGACGTTTTCACCGTAATAATCAAGAAACCAGGTATCGACGATGACGCCGGAACGAACGTGCTGGACGACGACGCAGTCCACGCAGAGCCGTTCGTCGCTCTTCAGGGAGATCTGACGCAGGTCTGCAAGCCCTCTCGCGGAGAGTCCGTTGACGTAGAGCATCCCGTCGCCTGCAATCCAGTCGGCAACGCTCAGCTGCGCGTCGCGGTCCTTGTTCCCCATCTGGTACTTGATCGCGGCGTTCAGACGGAAGCTGCCGTGAACGTCCGTACCTTCCGAGAGATAAACGAACAGGTTCAGCGAGTCATCGTCTCCGGTCGGAACGCGCTCGATCTCCGCGCTCATGGTATTGTCGTCCACGGAAATGCTGTTCGACCCGAAGAGGATCGGCAGGTCCTGAACGACCGAGGTTTTGGTCGGGGCGTTATACACCGTCTGTACGGAGTAGCCGTCCTCGCTCGAGGAGAAGCAGATCATCTCGACCTGCGCGTCCCTCTGATATTCCCCGTTCGAGTTGATATAGAGACTGCCGTCCTCGAGGATCTGATAGACCGTCAGCCGGTCGAGATTCAGCACCACGTCCTTCTGCTCTGCCCCGACGTGAAGGGTGATGCCTATCAGCTCCTTGACGTTGCTCAGCGTCACGATGAAGCGGTCGGTCAGGTTTTCGCGGAACATGAAGCTCGGGTCGGAGATCTTCCGGTTTTTCCCACCGATCGTCACGTCAACGCCTCCGTTGACGGAATCGGGGACCGACTTCTGCGCGTAGCCGGCGATCGCCTCCACGACGTCAACGTTCGCGCGCTCGATCACGCCCGCCGTACTGCGGTATTCGACCGTGCCGGTCATGGTACCGACAAACTGATCGCCCTCCTTGGAGTATTCCCCGGTCTTCAGGGCAAACAGGAAGTTGAAGGTCGTGCCGCTCATATTGAACTGGTACGCGCGCGACATTTCACCCTCGGTACGCGCTCTCTGCCCGTCGCTGGTATTCTGTGCGCCGTTATCCTTGAAATCGATCCCGATCCAGCCGACGTTGTCCACGCGCCAGTTTCTGCTGACGCCGCTGTTGCTCAGCCGGATGACCTCGATATATTCGACGTTGAGTTTATCGTAGATATTCGTCTCGTCCACGCTGTCGTCCGGGATGATATGGATCGACTTCACGTCGCCGTAATCCCGGTTGACCGCGATCACGAAGCTTTCGACCTCCCCGGCACGGAATCCGTCCGCGGTGAGCTGCTGGTTCGCCTGAACGTAGCCGCTCGTACCGTTCTCAAAGATCAGGCGGAAATAGAACTTGTTCACGGAGCCGCAGTCACCGGAATCCACGTCGGCTCCCGCATTGCTCACGACCTTTACGTTAACCTGATAGCGGACCCGCGTCTTGACGAAGCCGAGGTCCTGAAGGGCTTCGTTGTAGCTCATGCCGTACTGGATTTCTTCCCAGTTGACGTCACGCGGCTCGATGCGTCCGCCGTTCGTTCCGTCGAATTCGACGTTCACGGTACTCATATCCGAGTTGACGAGAACCTTTTTGGAATAGGTCAGGACGCGGTCCGAGGTCGGATACTCCCTGGAAAAGATGCAGTCGGTGACGTCGTCCCCGTGCGTCAGATTCGTCTCTGCCCATTCCGCCTTTCTCGGCATCCGCTTCGTCACGCGGTAGATCGCGATCGACCGTAACTGCCAGTCGTCGCCGTACGTATTCCCGATGGTGACCTCCATCGAGCGGAACGCGGCGATATCGTTGTTGTTCAGTAAGAACACGATTTTGCCGCCCGCGGACATCCCTTTGTAATAGGCGATCTCCCCGCCGTGATCCGGCCAGCGCCCGTAGAAGGCGGCGGTCGCTTCTCTCAGATTGATCGGGTCGGTCCATTTTTCCTTTCCGTCGGTCGCTTCGTAATTGAAGCGGAGGCTGACGTCCTCCGTCGTCCCCGCGACGTCGGTCAGGTCGGTCGTGATCTCAACGACGTACTTTTCGGTACCGTCATCGGGAAGGAGCCGGAGCCCGGAAGCGTTCTTATCCGTGACCTGCCGGAAGTCGGTGGAAAGGCGCACGGCACTCTCCTGCTCCACGGTGACACCGCCCGCCGTCGGCGCGCAGAAGTAGAACAGCGGCGTTCCGGTCACGTCGCATTTGATCATGGCGCCTTCTCTGCGGTAGACGATCTCGGTCTCCGCCGGATCGTAAAAGCTGATCCCGGCGATTGAGATCGACTCTTCGTATCCCAGCGTCAATTTCATGAGCTGCCTTCCGAACTCATCCCAATATTCGTCGGTATTGCCCTGCGTTGCCGCCACGTAATCCGCGCGGAGGTCCAGCGAACTCTCCACGTCGCCGCCGAACGCAAGAGAACAGCTTGCCAGCTTCTCAAACCCGGGAAACATTCCGGTGAAGGCAAGCGTATCTCCCTGCTGCGCAAATCCAATGGTTTTTCCCACCAGCAGATCAGGCGCGTTTTTACCGATCCAGCCGGCGGCGGAGGAAATGACCGGGATCCTTGCCTGACGGTAGAACCCGGTCTGATCCTGATAGACCACGTTCAGCGCGACCGCTTCCGGCATCCGCTTCATGTTATTGACCTCGGCACCAACTACGTGAGAAAAGGTCTCGATCCCGGCGCCGTCCACGTCAGCGAAGTCCATCCGCACCGTCATCTGCTTGTTGGAGGTGTTATATTCGTCCCATGCCGCGCCCAGTGAATAGTAGGGGCTGTCGTCCAAACCGACGCGGAAGAGCTTGTCGCTCCCGCCGATCGAGAACTCGTAGGTGCTTCCGCCCTGCGGCGTATACATCTCCGCGAGCAAGGTCCCGTCAAAGTCGAGATAGCGATCGGGTGAATAGTATCCCATCATATTCCAGCCGTACAGCGTGCGCAGGATGTACACCCGCATTCCAACGCAGGTCCATTCGCCCTTGTTGTCGGAGCGTTCCGGATCGTAATGCATAAACACGTTGATGCTGTCGATACTGGAGATCTCCCGGTAAGTCTGGAACACGAAGTCGTCGGTCGTAAAGGGACGCAGCGTATCCGGGCAGCCGAACTCGCTCTGAATATCGAACCCGTTCGGATCCGACGTATAGGCGCCGTATCCGACGACCTCACGGACCGAGGCGGAACGCTCCGCGCCGGAGATCGAGGGGTGATACTTCCTGATCAGATCGTCTGACGTCCGGTTTTCCTTATCGTGCGGGAAAATATATTCCGTGTACCGGTTCCCGTCAAGATCGCGGTACCTGACCGCCAGATATCCGACGCTGCTCCCCGACGCCGCACCCGTAGACACGGACAGGACGTACAGGTTCTTCCCCGTAACGTCCGTCCCCGTCCGGTCGGAGGCGGGAAGCAGGGCGTCCGACGCCGCGCTGACCGTGATCCCCGGTACGAAGACCGTCAGCGCGGTCAGCACGCCGAGAAGACCCGCGGTCCAGCGCACCGCGGCCTTTTTGATCCGTTTTACGATTGTAATTCTTCTCATTTTTCCGTTTTCCTCCGGTACTCCGCCCGGTCCGCTCATTCAAAGCTGAACAGCCCGGCGAATCCGGTCATTTCAAACACTTCCATGACCATGCGGTTCACGTGCGTCAGGATCATTTCTCCGCCTTTTTTCTTCATGGTGATATGAAGGCGTTTCAGGATCCGGAGACCGGCGGAGGAAATATAATCCATCTGTTCCAGATTCAGGACCACGGTGTCAAAACGCTCTGCCGTCTGCATAAAGATCTCTTCCGCTTCCCCGGAGGTCGCGGTATCGAGCCGTCCTTCCACCACAAGCTCGCCCTTCGTTCCGTATCTGATCAGTTTTATGGTCATCGCCGATTCTCCTTCTCACTCGTTTCAGTGTTTTGCGTTGTACTGCATCAGCTCCGCAAGGCTGATCTCCAGCACGTCTTCTCCGTATTCCGTCATCAGGTCAATGGGAGACAGTTCCTCCATGTTCTTCGCTTCCTCACGGAGCATTGCCATGATATCGAAGGAATCGTCCTCTGCGGGTCCCGCCGTCTCTTCTTCGGGCTCTTCCACGGATTCTGCTTCGGAAGCGTCCGGCGTATCGGTCCGGCGCATTTCGTCTTCCGCCTCCGACCCGATCGGAGTTCTTTTCGTCTCCTCCGCGTCCGTTTCCGGTACGGCGGCGGTATATGCGGGAACGTCTCCTCTGTCCTTCAGTTCCTTTTCCACTTCCGCGCGGACGGAACGGCGGATCTCCTCCACCATCGTGTCGTAACTGAATCTGCCGAGCAGCTCGCCGAGCAGGCGTTCGGTTTCACCCGGGCGCTGCGCGGGTCTTGCGGCAGGGCGTCCGGCATCCGAAGGATGCTCTTCGGATGCGATCCCGGCAGACCGTTCCGCCTTCTCCGGGTCCGCGTGCTCCGCTTTCGCTGCCGCGGCTTCTCTCATTTTTGCGAATTCTTCGGGGTCGTCGGGGATCTCCACGATCTCTTCTTCCCCTTCCCTGTCCTCCTCGGTAAAGATCACGCCGGAGGGACGCTTTCCTGCAGGCTTCTGCTGCTCCGTCCGGTATTCCTCTTCGCTGATCTCAAGGAAGGTGACTTTATTTTTCCTGCCGGCGCTCTCTTCCCGTTCCTCGGGTTTTTCCTCGGCGGGTGCCGCCGCCGCACGGATCGCGCGGCTTTCACCCAGGAATCCGTCCCAGTCGGAAAGACCCTGCTCCGGATCGCCGAAGATCCGGGATTCGTACCCCGTCTCCTGGAACATATCCACCACGTTTTCCGGAACCTCTACCTTGAAGGTAGAGCGGCTCTGCGGGGACATGACGGTGAACGCCTGCCCGCGCGGCGCGGAAATGATCTGCTCCTGCTCGTTCTCGTTGATCCCGCCCGCCTTTTCGTAAAGCTTGCAGAGATCGTCCATATCGTTGGGAGCGAGCGCGAAAATAAAACTGTACTGGCAGGCATTGATGATCGCCGTCGATTTTCTGGCGATCTCCTCGCTGCCGACGAAGTCCTTGATGTTCTGCGTGATGACGATCTGCATACCGTTGTATTTCCGGATCCGCTTCGCCAGCTGGAACATGAAGTCCAGCGCCACCGGGAACTTCGTATCGATAAAGACGTGCGCCTCGTCGATCACGACAACGATCTTGCGGTTCGTCTTATGACGCAGGTTATAGTCGCGGTTCTTGATGATCTCGTTGTCGATGTACTTCAGGACAAGGAGCATCTGCGCGTTTGCGATCGTGCCGTTGCGGTTGGCAAGAAGGCTCTGGAAGTTGAACACCGTAAAGTTCTCGTCGGTGGTGACCGTGCTCGGTCCGTTCCAGATATTCGCGTTTCTGCCGCCGCCGGAGAACTTCGCCACGTAATTCATCAGGGTGCGGAGCATGGTGCGGATGTACTCGTTGTCCGTCGACTGGAATTCGGTCAGGATCGCGTCGTACAGATCGTCAAAGGTCGGATAATCGTCCGGGGTCAGGCGGCTGAGATCGGTCTCGCCGGTGATGCCCATGTTCGTGTACATCCGGTCGATGATGGAGTTCAGATATTCCATCGCGTCCTTCTCGCAGTCGGGCAGGATCTGACGGAAGAATTCCTCGAGGAACTGCAGATGCGTGGCGTAGCTGCCCGAAACGCCGGAGCGCTCGTTCTCGTCGTCGTCCAGCGCCGTAATAATATGGAAGGGATTCAGTCTGCCGCACTGCGCGTTGCCGACGTTGATGAATTTGCCGTGCAGGTTGGCGGCAAGCTCGGTATATTCGTTTTCCGGGTCAAGGATAAAGATCTTGGAGTCGTCCGCGGCAAGGTTGGCAAGGAGACTCTTGGTCGCGTAGGATTTACCGGAACCGG
>JAZLIW010000057.1:0-34097 GCA_045617585.1 Eubacteriales bacterium | reverse complement strand
CGCTTTCCTTCCGGGCGGTATTGCCGATCAGGATCTCGTTTTCCGTTTCGGCATCAAAATCCGTCGTCAGCCGGATCTCGCCGCCCGACAGATAGTCGATCGCCGCCTTCAGCCGGGAGCCCGCCTTGACGATCGCCTGATCGGTGACGTCGGGACGGACGATCGTATACAGTGCCTGCCCGTTCTCGGTCAGGAGGATCCCGGCGGCAGACCCGGTCTCATTTTCGGTTCCTACCCCGGTCCCGGGATCATCCTTGCAGCCCGCGAAAAGAGGAAGAAGAAGGGAGAGGGTCAGGAAGGATAAGAGGATCTTTACGGCGTTTTTCATCGTGCACGTCTCCTTGCCTTTTTCTTTGCTATCATTATAACAGACCCTGCCGTATCTTTCAATGGAAAATCGGGATTTTTTCCGAAAAAATCCTGCGGAAAAAATAGGCGCTTCCGATTTCGGTTGACTATTGCGCGCGTTTGTGGTATACTATATTATCTATGAATATAGCATACTATATTTATATCCGATTGCGGAAAGAGAGGAAACGATATGAACGTAAACGCCGTCAATGCCGGTCTTCTTGCGAAGTATGAAGGTGCTCCCGTGGATCTTGCGCCCTGGGGATATCTCTGGCGGAGGGACAGACTCCGTCAGGAACGCCCGGAGGCAAATTTCATTCCCCGCCGTCTCGAACGGTGTGACAGGGTCTACCGTACGCTGCTTCCCGAACTCGGGGAGGAGCTTGCGCGTCCGATCTGCTACCGGCAGGACGACATCATGACGCCCCAGCTTCCCGCTCCCGCGTTCCCGCTGCTCACCGGTTTACTCTGGGAGGGCGGGATCAGCGACTACTCGGTGGAACTCGTTTTTCCGGCGGGCGGGAATCTGCCGTCCGCGGACGGGCTTGAGGTCCGCACCTATCCGACCGCGTGGGGCTGGTTCGGCTGGACGAACGACCGTCTTCTGAACGTCCGCGAGGTCTCCGCCGACGGGCGGACCTGGATCCTCGATCCTCCGGCACAGACGATCGATTACGCGTACAACCAGCGCGTCAAGGCACAGACCGAACTGATCTGCGTCTTTGCACCAGAGGGCGTCGCGGTGCCGGAGATCCGCGTCACGGGCGGTTCACTCGGGACGTGGAAGCCTCTGACCTTTACCGTGGAGTGGGGGCTCGACGGGAAATACGCGGACGCGGAGCCCTCGTTCGAGGGGCACGTCGCGCTGCTTTCCGCCCCGGTCAGAGAAGGGAACCGCATGACCTTCTCCTGCCTGTATTCCGACGTCAGCCGCTTCGGCTGCGACAGCCGTTTTACGCTGATCCTCGACCGGAAGGAAGGGGACGGCGCGACGGTTTTGCTGCGTGAGCTTGCGGAAAAGCCCGTGTGGGTGCCCGAGGTCGGGATCTATTTCTGCAATGCGGAGGCTCCCGTTTCTCTGAACGACTATCTTGCCGGGATCGCGGCAAAGGGAGAGAAGAACGTGCGCGACAAGGTGCGTTCTCATCCCGAGGCGAAAAACTGGGAAGAGATCTTTGAAAAGGTGCGTCTCTGGAGATGCCCGGAGGGGACGAAGGCAGAGCCCTTCCCGCCCGCTCCCGCCGCTTCCGCCGTGTTCCGCGTGCCGGACAAGCGCTTTGAGACGATGTACGAGCTCGCGGTGGAGCAGCTGCGCGGTCCCCACATGTGGGGGATGCTGGCGGCGGAGGTCGCCCGTTCCGCGCTTGCCATGGAGATGCTCGGTCTGCGCCGCGAGGCGGACCGCGTCTATCAGTATTTCTTCGATTCCCCCGGCGTCCGCGCCGACGGGGATTACGTCGATCCGGCGGGCTCCTTCGAGTGGGCGAAGAGTATGCGCCACGATTTGGGCTACGCTCACGAGGGGACGCACTGCTCGACCGGGCGGCTGCTGTTCTCCATGATGTACCGTTACTATCTGTCGGGCGACCGGGAATGGCTGAACGCGCATCTCGACCGTCTCAAGAAGGCGGCGTCCTTTATCATTGAGGAGACTTCCTCCTACGCCGCCGACTTCCCGGAAAGAGAAAAGCTCCGCTGCTTCGGCATGATGCCGCCCTCGATGCTGGGTGACTATGCGCTTCCCGCCTGCGACTGGCGCTGGTACGCATGCGACAACGCCTTTGCGCAGATGGGGCTTTCCGCTTTCGCGGACGTTCTGCGTCGTGCCGGGGACCCGGAAGCGGAATATTATCTCACCGAGGCAAAGCGGTATGAAGACGCGCTCCGCGCCGTCCTGAAGGAGGAGGCGCTCTTTGCGCCGGTCCGCAGAGGACGCGACGGGATCTCCCGCAGTTATCTGCCGCGGATGCTGTATGCCGGCGGGCTGCTGCTCTACGGAGAGGAGACCAACGTCCCGCAGTTCGCGCTCGGGATCAACGACCTGTTCCAGGGCTCTCTGCCGCTTGCCGAGATCGGCGGCGTCCTCGACGCGAACGACCGGAGGATGATCGGCACGATCGACGCGGTGGAGGAACGCGGGATGGAAATCTCGCGCTCGGTGCAGGCAAGGCTCGAGCATCCGACCGCGAACGCGCAGATCCGCGAGGAAGAAGAGCGCCTGCGCCGCGAAAGAGAAGAGAAGGGGCAGTCCACGCTGTTTGAAAAAGAACTGAAGCGGGAGGACCGCTGGTTCTGGACGCATTTCTCCAATCTGCCGAAAATCTCGCACAACGCCAATATCTATCTGCGGCAGGACGATATCCCCAACTTCCTGCATTTCTTCCTGAATCACGCGATCGTGATGGTCGGGACGAACGGAAAGATGTGGGAGCACGAGCATCCCGATATCTTCGTTTCCTGCGACAACCCGGATAACGGTACCGCCGCGTGGTTCACCGAGAACTTCCGCAATATGCTCGTGACCGAGGACCTCGGGGTCCTGTGGCTCGCCAAGGGCACGCCGCGTTCGTGGCTGGAGGACGGGCAGGAGATCTCCGTTTCCGACACGCCGACGTTTTACGGGGATATCGCCTACCGGATCACGTCTCACGTTTCCGAGGGACGGATCGAGGCCCTGATCGACGTTCCGTCGAGAGAAACGCCTGCGGTCATGAAGCTGCGTCTGCGCCATCCGGAGGCAAAAAAGATCGCCTCCGTCAGTATGGGAACGGTCGATCCCGACGGTGAGACCGTCACGCTGCTCCGTCCTTCCGGAAAACTGAAGATTACTGCGATCTACTGATCCGGTATGAAACAGTATCACGTCACCGGAATGAGCTGCGCCGCCTGTGCCGCGCGCGTGGAAAAGGCGGTAAACGGTGTCGAGGGCGTTACTTCCTGCGCCGTCAGTCTGCTCACGAACTCCATGGGCGTCGAAGGGGACGCCAAAGAGGAAGATATCATCCGCGCCGTGACCGGGGCGGGCTACGGCGCTTCGCCGAAGGGCACGGACGCGGAAAAAGAGAAGCACGCTCTCCCCCGAACGGATGAGCGGGAGGAGGCGCCGATCGTCAGACGTCTGATCGTCTCGGCGGTCTTCCTCGTGCTGCTCATGTACGTTTCGATGGGGCACGGGATGCTCGGTCTGCCTTTTCCGTTTGAGACGCCCGCCGCCGTCGCGCTGACCGAGCTGCTTCTTTCCGCCGCGGTCCTCGTGACCGACCGTCACTTCTTCGTGAGCGGCGTCAAAGGGCTCCTTCACGGCGCGCCGAACATGGATACGCTCGTTTCCATGGGCTCAGCCGTCTCCTTCGGTTACAGTACGGTCCTGCTTTACGGGATGCTGCTGTATCCCGACCGCGCGGAAAGCTATCTGCACGGAATGTATTTCGATTCCGCCGCCATGATCCTGACGCTGATCACGGTCGGAAAGCTTCTCGAAGCACGCGCGAAGGGAAAAACGACCGACGCGCTCCGGGAACTGGCAAAGCTCGCGCCCGCGACCGCGCATCTGCTGCGGGACGGGAAGGAGACTACCGTTCCCGTTGACCGGGTCAGACCCGGCGATCTGTTCGCCGTTTACGCCGGAGAGAGCGTTCCGGTCGACGGGACCGTCGTGGAGGGAGAGAGCGCCGTCAACGAATCCGCACTGACCGGGGAGAGCATCCCCGCGGACAAGAAACCGGGGGACGTGCTCTACGCCGGGACCGTCGGCATGACCGGATATCTGAAGTGCCGCGCGGATCGGGTCGGGGAAGACACCACACTCGCGCAGATCATCCGGACGGTGACCGACGCTTCCGCCACCAAGGCGCCGATCAGCCGGATCGCCGACCGCGTCTCCGGGATCTTCGTGCCGACCGTGATCGGGATCGCTGCCGTGACCGCGGTGATCTGGCTTGCCGTCGGGCAGGAGATCGGCTTTGCGCTTGCGCGCGGCATCTCGGTCCTCGTCATCAGCTGCCCCTGCGCGCTCGGCCTCGCGACGCCCGTTGCGATCATGGTCGGCAGCGGCGTCGGGGCGAAAAGGGGCATTTTGTTCAAGACCGCGGCGTCTCTGGAGGCAGCGGGAAGAGCAAAAACCGTCATCTTTGACAAAACGGGTACGGTCACCCGCGGTGTGCCCGAGGTGACAGAGGTGATCCCCGCCGAGGAGGGGAAAAAGGAGGAATTCCTGCGATTTGCCTCGGCGATCGAAAAAAAGAGCACACACCCGCTCGCGCTGGCGGTTGTGCGGTACACGGAAGCCGCAGGCATGTCGGTCCCGGAGGCGCAGGACGTCACGGTCCTGCCCGGGGCAGGCGTGGAGGGGACCGTACTCGGACGGAACGTCCGTGCCGGGAAGGGGCTCCTCTCGTCCGTGATCCCAGCGAAACTGTCCGAGAAAGCGGAGCGGCTTTCCGGGGAAGGAAAAACGCCGCTGTTCTTTGAAGCGGACGGGGTCTGTCTCGGGCTGATCGCGGTCCGGGACGGCATCCGCGAGGACAGCCGCGCGGCGGTATCTATCCTGAAGGATCTCGGGATCCGGACGGTCATGCTGACCGGAGACAACGAGGTGACGGCAAAGGCGGTCGCCGCGGAGGTCGGGATCGGCGAGGTGATCGCCGGGGTTCTGCCGGACGGAAAAGCGGACGCCGTACGGCGGTTCCGGGAAAACGGGACCGTGGTCATGGTGGGAGACGGGATCAACGACGCGCCCGCCTTGGAAACGGCGGACGTCGGGATCGCGGTCGGTGCCGGAAGCGATATCGCCGTGGAATCCGCGCAGGTCGTCCTGATGAAGGACGGGCTCGGCGGCGTTCCCACCGCGATCGCTCTCAGCAAGGCAACGCTCAAAAACATCCGTGAGAATCTGTTCTGGGCATTTTTCTATAACGTGATCGGGATCCCGCTTGCGGCGGGCGTTCTGATCCCCGTGCTCGGCTGGGAACCCGACCCGATGTTCGGCGCGGCGGCGATGAGCCTCTCAAGCTTTTTCGTCGTGTCGAACGCCCTGCGGCTCAATCTCTTCCGCGCACCCGGCGAAGAATCAAAAACGAGAATCAACCGAAAGAAAAAGGAGAAGAAACCGATGAAAAAGACGATGAAGATCGAGGGCATGATGTGCCCCCACTGTGAAGCGAGAGTAAAGAAGGCACTCGAAGCGCTCGAAGAGGTCGAGCTTGCCGAGGTCAGCCACGAGGCAGGGACCGCGGTGCTGACGCTGAACGCGGAGATCTCCGACGAAAAGCTGAAAAAGACGGTGGAAGACCAGGGGTATCAGGTCCTATGAAGATCCGGTATCTCGGGACCGCTGCCGCGGAAGCGGTCCCCGCGGTCTTCTGCGCCTGCGAGGTCTGTAAACGCGCACGCGAACGCGGCGGGAGGAATATCCGCTCCCGTTCGCAGGCGCTGATCGACGGCAGCGTTATGATCGATTTCCCGGCGGATACCTTCTTCCATCTCGTCCGGGACGGGATCGATCTGCTTGACGTGAAGACGGTCCTGTTCACGCATACGCACGAGGATCATTTCTATCCGACCGAGTTTTATTATCTGCACCCCGGTTTTTCGCACCCCACGCCCGACTATTCGCTCGACGTGTACGGGAGTCCCGATATCACGGGACCGATCGCGAAGACAGTGCCGAAGGGAACGCCTTTTCTCAGCGTGCACGAGACCGCGCCCTACGAACCGTTCCGCGCGGGGCATCTGACCGTGACGGCGCTGCCGGCAGTCCACGGGACGCAGCATCCCTATATCTACGCGCTGACCGACGGGGAAAAATCGCTTCTTTACTGTCACGACTCCGGGATCCCGACGGATGAGGTGTTCGACTATCTCGTGAAAACGGGGTGGAAGTTCGATCTCGTTTCTCTCGACTGCACCGAGGGCTCGCACGATTCGATCGGATATAACGCCCATATGTGCCTCGGATGGAATATCGTGACCAGACGCCGACTTCTTTCTCTCGGTCTTGCGTCGGATCAGTCCGTCTTCGTCCTGAACCACTTTTCCCATAACGGAAAGGACGCGCTGTACGACGATTTCGTGACAATCGCGGAAAAAGAGGGATTTCTCACTTCATACGACGGGATGACGGTCGAAATCTGACCCGTCCCCGGAAAGGAACAACGATGAACGAACCGAAAAAGTATTTGAGCGGCGTGATCGCGTCGGTGACCGACCGCCTCAGGGCGGAGGGAAGGGACAAGCTGGCGCTCCTCTTCCAAAACTGCTTCCCGAACACGCTGGAAACGACGACGCGCCTGATGGAGGACGGTACCACCTATATCTTTACCGGTGATATCCCCGCGATGTGGCTCCGGGACTCCTCGGCGCAGGTGCATCAGTATCTCCCGTTCTGCGCGCAGGACCCGGATCTTTCCGACCTGATCGCCGGGCTGATCCGGCGTCAGCTCTTCTACGTACTGACCGATCCCTACGCGAACGCGTTCAATCCGGAGGAAAACGGGAACGGCCATACCGACGACCGGCCTCTGCAGAAAAAGTGGGTCTTCGAGCGGAAATACGAGGTCGATTCGCTTTGCTACGTTCTGCAGTTGTCGGAACTGTTCTATGAAAAAACGGGCAGGACCGATATCTTTGACGATACCTTCCGCCGCGCGGCGGAGCTGATCACGGATACCTTTATCGCCGAGCAGCATCACGGGGAAAGCTCCCCCTACCGCTTCTTCCGTACCGGCTGCGCGGATCACGACACAATCCACAATAACGGCCTCGGGGCGCCGGTCGCGGTGACGGGGATGACCTGGTCCGGCTTCCGCCCCTCGGACGACGCCTGCACCTACGGTTATCTGATCCCCTCCAATCTGTTTGCCGTGACGGTCCTGCGCCGCCTCGTTCCGATCGCGGAGAAGATCCTCGGTGCGCCCGCGCTCGCCGGAAAAGCGAAAAAGCTTGCCGATGAGATCAGCGAGGGCGTCCGCACCTACGGGATCGTGGATCACCCGAAATACGGGAAAATGTACGCGTATGAGACCGACGGCATGGGCAATTACGTTTTTATGGACGATGCGAACGTGCCGAGCCTGATCGCGCTCCCCTATATCGGGTTCTGCGAACCGGACGACGAGATCTATCTCAATACGAGACGGTTCATCCTCAGTGAAGACAATCCTTACTATTTCCGCGGGAAAGAGATCTCCGGTCTCGGTTCTCCGCACACGCCGAAGGGCTACGTCTGGCATATCGGTCTGACGCTCCAGGGACTGACGGCGGTCGATCCCGAAGAGCGGAAGCGGATGCTTTCCATGCTGGAAAACTCCGACGCGGGTACCGGCTTCATGCACGAGGGCGTCTGCGCGGACAACCCGATGAAGTTCACCCGCCCATGGTTCGCGTGGTCCAATTCGATATTCAGCGAGCTCGTGCTGAAGGACCTCGGTGATGTCTGAATATCTGAAAAAGATCGATTCCCCCGCCGACCTGAAAGCACTGCCCGAGGAGGCAATGGGGCCGCTTGCCGCGGAGATCCGGCAGTTCCTGATCGAAAACGTCACCGTTACGGGCGGGCATCTCGCGTCCAATCTCGGCATCGTGGAGCTGACCCTTGCGCTGGAACGGGCGCTCGACCTGCCGAAGGATCATCTGATCTTTGACGTCGGGCATCAGTGTTACGTCCATAAGCTGCTGACGGGACGGCGGGAGCGCTTTCCGGAGCTGCGCCGCATCGGCGGTCTTTCCGGTTTTACCCGCCGCTCGGAAAGCGAATACGACTGTTTCGGCGCGGGACACAGTTCGACCTCGCTTTCCGCGGCGATCGGTTTTGCCGAGGCGGAACGGATCCGCGGCTCGGACGCCTATACTGTCGCTGTGATCGGTGACGGCGCGTTTACCGGGGGAATGATCCACGAGGCGCTCAACAACTGCCGCAGGGATCTAAGGCTGATCATCGTCCTGAACGAGAACGAGATGTCGATCTCCAAGAACATCGGCACCTTTGCCACCGCGCTTGCGCGTCTGCGCTCCTCGCGGGAATACTATAAGACGAAAAACGTCACGACGCGCGCGCTCCGGAAGATCCCGCTGATCGGCGGTCCTTTGTTCCGGGGGATCCGCAAGGTGAAGCAGACGGTCAAGAACGTATTCTACGGGAGCAATTATTTTGAATCTCTCGGTCTGTACTATCTCGGTCCTGCGGACGGGAACGACTTTTCAAAGGTCTCCATTCTGCTGAATGAGGCGATGGACTACGGGAAGAGCTGCGTCATCCATCTCAAGACGAGAAAAGGGATGGGCTGCGAGTCGGCGATGAAGGAACCCGCGAAATACCACAGCGTTCCGCCGGCAGCGTCGACTGCCTCCGCAGGGGATAATTATTCCGCCGCGTTCGGCAGGCTTCTCTGTTCTCTCGCGTCGGAAAACGACCGCGTCTGTGCCGTGACCGCGGCAATGACGGAGGGAACGGGTCTGACGGATTTCCGCCGTACGTATCCCGACCGGTTCTTTGACGTCGGGATCGCGGAGGAACACGCGCTGACCTTTTCCGCGGGGCTCGCGGCTAACGGGATGCGGCCGTTTTTCGCGGTCTATTCCTCGTTCCTTCAGCGGGGTTACGACAATCTGATCCACGATATCGCCCTCCAGCGGCTTCCGGTCACCGTCTGCATTGACCGGGCGGGGCTGAGCGCCGCGGACGGGGCGACGCATCACGGCGTATTCGATGCGGCGTTTCTTTCCGCGATCCCCGGCTTCCGCCTTTACGCGCCTTCCTCGTTCGACAGTCTGGAATGG
The DNA here is from genome assembly GCA_045617585.1 of Eubacteriales bacterium. Classification (GTDB taxonomy): domain Bacteria; phylum Bacillota; class Clostridia; order Oscillospirales; family CAG-272; genus CAKRZE01. The sequence goes on along the minus strand of JAZLIW010000057.1, from coordinate 24,971 downwards.
GCGCTGCGCCTTGCCTCCGCGGGGGACTGCCCCTGCGCGATCCGCTATCCCAACCGCGGAGAGGTCCCGGGTCTTGCGGACGCGTTCGGGACGTCGGACGAACGCCTTTCCGCCCGCGCGGACTATCCCGTGGGGGAAAGAGATAAGAAAAAACTGGTGATGATCACCTACGGCCCGCTCGTCGGAAACGTCCTTGCCGCCGAAAAAGCGCTCGGTCCAGACGTCGGCGTGATCCTTCTGGAATCGCTTCTTCCCATCCGTGAGAGCGCGGAAGACGTGCGCCGGCTTCTCCCGGCGGGCGTTCCCGTCCTTTTCGCGGAGGAGGGCGTGCGCGCGGGCGGGATCGGGATGAGCCTGAAGGAAGCGCTCGGCTGCGGGCGTGACTTCGGGGTCCTTGCCGTGGAGGATCCGTTTACCGTCCGGCGTGTTTCCGCGGACGTCTGTGACGCCTACGGGATCGGGACAGGGGATATCCTTGCCGCGGCGAAAGAACTGCTGTCCGGGAAGAACGGCTCCGGCGGGAACTGAAACGGAAAGAAGGGAACGGGACGTGAAAACGGCGGACGGAAAGAAAAACGAACGGCATGGGACCTGCATCGTACATACCCATCTGTTCGGCGCCGATACCTACGAATGCTCCCGCTGCGGCGCGGTTTTCAGGGAGCGCTTCCGTGTCTGCCCGAAGTGCGGATGCACCGTGAGAAAAGAAGAGAGATCACCCGACTGGGCCGACGAAATGGCAGACTACGACGAAACGTTTGATTGAACCCGCGCGTTTCCAAAATAAAAAAACAGGAACGGAGCGATCCCTTTGCGGGACAGGCTCCGTTCCTGTTTCGTTGTTTTATCCTTTCACCGCGGCCTCGATCGCGCGGTTGATCCGCTCACGGAAGCCGAGGATGAACTGCTGATCCTTCGGATAGTCGCTGAACGTGATGGGCTGTTCCGCACCTTCCTCCAGAAGCGCCAGCGTTTTTTCCCGTCCGGTCAGGGATTCGCACAGACGCAGGGCGCGAAGGTCCGTCAGCGCCTCCGTGAACTGGACGCCGTGCAGGGAACGCCACGGCGTTCCGTCGCTGCCCGGATAGACCGAGAAGGTGTCTCCCGCCGGGACCATGTAGTCGCCGGAGGTATCGAACAGAGGATCGATCGGGTAGAAGGACAGGGCACTGTTGTAGAAGTTGAAGCCCCACTGCAAGAACCCGACGATGTTGAATTTGTAGAACTGCGTTCCTATGATCCTCGTTCTCGCACCGGGCATCGCCATAAAGCGGTTGGAGACCTTCTGGCTCTGACTGCAGCAGTAATACGTCCAGAGATCCGGGACGCCGTGTTCCAGGAAGGGCTCGATCCTGTTGACCGAGGGGATCGGGTGCTGCGATACGCCCGACTCGTAAAAATCGAAGTCGGACATCGCGTCCATGATGACGTACCCCTTCAAAAGATCCGCGACCGTTTCCTTTGCGTCGAGATAGGCTTCGAGATGCTGCGGGCGCGGCTCGTCCGAGAGATGGTAATAGCAGCGCTGATCGATCCCCAGCTCCCTGACGTGCGCGACGAACGCGGTCAGGAAGGCGCGGACGAAGACCTTGTATTCCTGCCCGTGGGCGTCGGTCTCCCAGCCGAAGATCCGCCTCGTCCTGCCGTTGACCTTTGCCATGATCTTGGGGGCGTGCGCGCAGCCCCACTGGGTGTACAGATGCGAGATCTCGAAGTATTTCATGCCGATGCGGTCCATCAGCGCGACGAACCGGTCGAACTTTTCAAAGCCGAAGGAATACGCGTCCTTTCCCGTCACGGTCACGTCGATGAGCTGCGCGGTCAGACGTTCGGTCCCGACCGCGGTATCGAGCGCGGGCGTAAAGACGGGGGTCAGGATCATATTGATCCCGGCGCTGACCGCCTCCTTCGCAAAGGCTTCGACGAGCTGCCAGTGCTTTTCGGAAAAGACGCGGACGTGATAGTAATGCGCGAGGGAATCGTAGTGGAACCACTGGGTGTGGATCAGATCGCTTTCCGGCAGAAAAGCGTCGACGACGTGGACGTTCAGCGTGGCCGCTGCTCTCGTTTCTTCCCCCACCGCGGCGCGCACGGTCACGGGGTAGTCGCCGGGCTCGATGCCGTCGGGGTCCTCGAGGAAGAAATAGAGGGCGCGCAGCTCTCCCGCGACGAAGAGGAAGCGGTCCTGCTTTTCGTAGGGCAGCAAGAGGTCAGGGTAGAGGCCGGGCGCCGTGCGGAGATAATTCTCGTTCGGCTGACCGCGGTAGACCGGCATCCGGACGGGGACCTGCTCGACGCGGCAGACGCGGAGACGGTCCTTCAGCGGGCTGTCGATCACGAGCGCCGGCGAATAGATCGCACCCGGGACAGTGTCGTCAAGCGTGTAGGCGAGCTGAAAGCCGAGCCGCTCGTTCCGCATCATGGAGATCCCGCTGAGTGTCGGTTTGCCGTCGATCGATTCGTCCATAAAGCATTTTTCCGTGGATGGGATGAACTTCATCATATATTCAGACATGGCAGTGCTCCTTTGCGCCGTTTTTCTCATTATACCATACCGTCCCGCGGAAGTCAATCGGAGAAAGAAGATGAAACCCGAAAAAATGAACGGCAGGGGATTGACAAACGGAGGCGGATATGGTATGATGACATCAACGAATGAGCAAGTGTTCAAATGATAAAATGAAAGAAGGGAAAACGTGAAGACCGACTTTGACTATCCGGAATCGGAGGGGACCGTCCATCCCGATATCGTCGATTCCGTCGGGGCTTCCATGCCGCCGGAAGAGGAACTGTACGATCTTGCGGAGCTGTTCAAGATGTTCTGCGATTCTACGCGCATCCGCATCCTGTACGCACTTTCCCGCAAGGAGATGTGCGTCTGCGATATTGCCGCCGCTCTATGCATGACGCAGAGCGCGATCTCTCATCAGCTTCGTGCCCTCAAGCAGGGCAGACTCGTCAAGTGCCGCAGAGAGGGCAAGACCGTGATCTACTCCCTCGCGGACAAACACGTCATGACCATTCTCGATCAGGGGATGGAACACGTCGAAGAATAATTACGGAACGGAGATACGAACATGAAAAAAACGTTCAGATTACAGGATCTTGACTGCGCGAACTGCGCTGCCAAAATGGAGCGCGCGATCGCCGGGATCGAGGGCGTGACGGGCGTGACCGTCAGCTTCATGGCACAGAAAATGACGCTCGAGGCGGACGACGCGGTGTTCGACGCCGTTTTGAAGGAAGCCATCCGCCGGATCGCGAAGGTCGAACCCGACTGCACGGTCCTGCTCAAATGAATACGCTGACGAAAAAGCAGAAGCGGAACCTGATCCGCATCCTCGTCTCGGCTCTTTTGTTTACGGTGATCTTTTTTCTGCCGGTAGAGGGGGTGCCCCGTCTGCTTCTGTTCCTGCTCCCGTATCTTGTCGTCGGTTACGATGTTCTGCTCGGCGTGGTGCGGGGGCTGTTCGCGGGGGAGCTCCTTGACGAGCGGTTCCTCATGATGATCGCGTCGGTCGGCGCGATCGCCGTCGGGGAGGCGGAGGAGGGCGTGTTCGTCATGCTCTTCTATCAGGTCGGGGAACTGTTCCAGTCGTGCGCCGTCACGCGGTCCCGCCGCGCGGTCTCCGCACTCATGGATATCCGGCCGGAAGAGGCAAGAGTCGACCGGGAAGGCGAGGTCCTTACCGTCGATCCCGAGGAGGTCGCCGTCGGTGAGATCATCGAGGTACGACCCGGCGAAAGGATCCCGCTTGACGGGACGGTCCTGACCGGAGAGGCCCTCGTCAACACCGCCGCGCTGACCGGAGAGTCCGTCCCGCGCAGGGTCGGTCCGGGCGACGCGGTACAGAACGGCTGCGTGGACGAAAGCGGATTGATCCGTGTTTGCGTAACGGCACCGTTTTCCGAGTCCACGGTGACACGCATCCTCGATCTCGTGGAGAACGCGAGTGAGAAAAAAGCAAAGGCGGAGAATTTCATCACCCGGTTCGCCCGGTGGTATACTCCCGCCGTCGTCTGCGCCGCGGTCCTGTGCGCCGTTCTGCCGCCCCTCGTCGGGCTCGGGGCGTTCTCCCTCTGGATCCACAGGGCGCTGATCTTTCTCGTCGTCTCCTGCCCCTGCGCGCTCGTGATCTCGGTCCCGCTCGGCTTCTTCGGCGGGATCGGAGGAGCGTCCTCGGCAGGGATCCTGATCAAGGGCTCCAACTATATGGAGGTCCTCGCGAATACCGATACCGTCCTTACCGATAAGACCGGAACGCTGACGAAGGGCGTCTTCCGCGTGACCTCGCTGCACCCCGCGCCCGGGATCGGAGAGGAAAGGCTTCTCCGTACCGCCTCGGCAGCGGAATCGTCGTCTCTTCACCCGATCGCACGCTCGATCCGCACCGCTTTTTCGGAGCGGTTTGCGGGACCGGAGAGCGTTCCCGCCGACGTTACGGAAAGAGCCGGCATGGGCGTTTCCGCAGCGGTCGACGGAAAACGGGTCCTTGCCGGAAGTCGGAAGTTCCTTCTTTCCGAAGGGGTCGCGGTCGGCGAGGATACGGAGGGCGGCACGGTCGTGCATCTCTCGGAGGAAGGGCAGTATCTCGGCTCGGTCGTGCTCGGCGACGAGATCCGGGAGGATTCCGTGACCGCGGTCGAACGTCTCCACCGCCTCGGCGTCCGCAGGATCGTGATGCTGACCGGAGACCGGGAAGAAACGGCGGCAGAGGTCAGCGGCAGGCTCGGACTGGACGGGTACCGTGCCGGGCTGATGCCCGAAGACAAGGTAACGGTCCTTGAGGAATATCTGAACGCGCCGGAGCGGCACGGTTCCGTCGTCTATATCGGGGACGGGATCAACGACGCGCCGGTGCTGATGCGCGCCGACGCGGGGATCGCGATGGGCGGTCTCGGCTCGGACGCAGCGATCGAAGCGGCGGATACCGTCATCATGACCGATGAACCGGGGAAGATCGCCTCGGCGATCGCGATCTGCCGCAAAACGGTCCGCATCGTAAGGGAAAATATCGTCTTTGCGCTTGCGGTCAAGGTGCTGATCATGCTTCTCGGTGTCTTCGGACTTGCGGGGATGTGGCTTGCCGCCTTTGCCGACGTCGGGGTCGCCGTGATCGCGATCCTGAATTCCATGCGCACGCTGAACGTAAAAAGAGAGGACAGTATCAGATGATCAACGCATTGAACGCCTATGAACTTCAGATCCTTGATTTCATTCACGAAAAACTATCCTGCGGTTTTCTCGATTTCCTGATGCCCGCCGTGACGCTGTTCGGGGAGGGCGGGATCTTCTGGATCGCGGTCGCGGCGATCCTTCTGATCCCGAAGAAGACGAGGAAGCTTGCGCTGACCCTCGGCTGCGCGTTTCTCCTCGGGCTGATCTTCGGCAACGGGATCCTGAAAAATGTATTTGCCCGGATCCGTCCCTATGACGCCAACCCCTCCGCGCTGGATTGGCTGCTCGTGGACGTGCTTTCCGATTATTCTTTCCCGTCGGGACATACGCTCGTCAGTATGGAGGCAGCGTCGGTCCTGCTTTGCAGAAACAGAAAGCCGTGGGGCTGGCTCGCGCTCGGACTCGGGATCGCGGTCATGTTCTCCCGCCTCTATCTCTACGTCCATTATCCGCTCGACGTTCTTGCCGGCTGCGTTCTCGGTGTTCTGTTCGGTCTCGTTTCCGTTCTGATCGCCGACAAGGCAGAGCCGTACGTCCTTTCGGCGATCGACCGGATGAAGAAGAATATGAGGATGCGATCATGAATGCAATCGAGCATTCGAAGCATTTTATTGTAATCATATCCGATTTGGAATATCTTAACTCCTATTGGGTTGAGCCGGAAATGAAAACGTTTCGTCACGAAATGGCAGAAGGAAGAAAAAACGCGAATTTTATCATCGTCGTAACAGACGACGTGTTTCAAAAAATCAAATCAACGAATAAGGAATGCATGCCGATCAAGTATCGCTCTTACGAAATATTGCGTGTTGACGACTATAGGAATTCAATCATACACTATTTGAAATAGAAGAATTTCTATGAATACGTACACCGGGAATGAACCGGAACGCGTAACGCCCGCGAAACACGCACGACAATTTCAGATTCCAAAGAAAGGGGTTACGACCATGAATATGAAACGCTTGATGACACGTCTTCTCTGCGGCCTTGTCTGTACTGCCATGCTTGCTCCCGCTGTGCCAGCAGTTCCTGCGTCGGCGGCGGGAGACTCCTGGAAGCTCGTCGGGAACTGGTCCTTTTCCGTGAATCAGGGCAGCTCGTTTGCCCAGAGCAAGACCTTCTCGGTCAAGCTGCCCGAGGGACTTGATAGAACCGACTTCCGCCTGCACCTTTCCGTCAACGTCACCGCGGCGGTCGCGGATATGCTGAACCAGGACGGGACGGTGGAACTGGACAATGAAACGAGGTGCGATTCCTCCGAGATCACCTGGTCGGTCAGGGGAATGTGGAAGGCGGGGGACAACGAGATCATCCTCCCGTTTGAGACCGGTTCCAACGGCCGTTCCGTCAAATACGAGGGCCCCGATTTCTCGGTCGGCGAGCCGATCCGCTACTTCCGCATTTACAGCAATCAGAAGGCTGCGGAGGCGGCAAAGGTCACCTTTTCCTCGATCACGGTCGAGCTGACGGACGGAGGGATCGCATTCGGCAGCGACGGGACCGATACGTATCTTTCGACTGCGGAGCCGGTCGGAAAAACGCCGAATACCGTGGAAGCGACGGTGACGATGTCTCCGGACGCAAACGAGTGGAAGGTCTGCGGCACGTCAAATACGGAAAAACTGAGTGCGGTCTACTATTCCAACAGCGTCGCCTACCGGACGAACGGCAGCGACGACGGCCCGGGGAAGGGCATTCCATACGCCGAGATCACGGTCGCCGCAGGCGCGAAATTCGGCTTTGACGTGACCGGAAAAACAATCCCGATCCCGTCCTCGGTCACTTCCGCCGACGACCTCAGCCTTGAATTCTGGCTCCTCATGGAGGCAGGCTCGGAAGTCTTTACGACCGGGCAGCTCGAACTGACGAGCTCGGGTACCTGCGACAAATACGAGATCAACTGGGATCCGAAGGACTTTGGTCTGAAGGCGGGCTGGAATCATATCGTCCTTCCGCTCGGAAAGGCGACCGTCCTGAAAAAGGACGAGCCGCTGAACGTCCACGGCATCAATTATCTGCGCTGGCATACGACGACGCTTGCCTCCGGGAAAACGGCGAAGGTCGGCATCGCCGATATCCGTCTCGTCGCTTCCGCAGCGGCGGGAGAAAGCGCGGAAAGCGTGATCCTCGAGGGGGACGGCATTCTTCTTTCCGTCAATGGGGACGGGCAGCCTTCCTTCTCGTGGGGCAGCCGTACCGTCACGGCGGATACCGATCTCCGCACCGGGAAGCCGATCCGTCTCGCCTTCGTCCGTGACGCGGCGGCTGGAACGCTTGCTCTGTTCGCGGACGGAAAGAAGATCGCCGAAGAGAAGGCGGACGGCACGGAGGACCTGATCCCCGGAATGCTGACGGTCGGCGCCGACCGGAACGGCAAACGGAACTTCATCGGCACCGTTGCCGATCTGCGTCTGTGGGAGACCGCGCGCACGGAGAAGGAAATGGACGTATCCGCCGGAAGATTCTCGCTCGACGGGACCGAAAAGGGGCTCATCGCCGCGTGGGATCTGAAGGGAAACGTCACGAACATCCTTGACGTCCTTCCGGAACGGAAGGGAGAAAACCCGATCGTTTTCCGCGGCACCAAGCGCAGCGCGTGGTTCGATTACGAAGTCCCGGAGGAGATCGGCAGCGACTATCATACGCTCGTCTGGATCCCCGACCCGCAAAATATCACGAACGCGAGAGGCGGGGAAAAGTGGGAGGACGACACCGACTGGATCGCCGCCAATCTTGAGAAAGAGCATATTTTTCACGTGATCTCAGCGGGCGACAATACCTGGAACAACGACGAACCGACGTGGAAGAAGGTGCAGAACGGCTACGCCAAGTTCTGGGACAACGTTTCGTGGAGCAGCCTCGTCGGCAATCACGATTTCGACTGGAACGTGAAATTCCGTGATACCCGGTTCTATAATCAGTATCTCGGTCTGGAACAGATCGGAAACACCGCCGCTTCCGATACCTTCGGCGGATGGTACGAAGAGGACGACGCTCCGTACGTGACTTATTCCTCCGGCGTCGAGAACTCCTACTATCTCTTTACGATCGGCGGCGCCGGGTGGATGCTCCTCCAGCTGGAATATCATACCCGGCCGTCGGTCATGGAGTGGGCGAACGGGATCCTCGACAAATACGCGGACCGTCACGTGATCCTTGCCACGCACGGTCTGATCGGGAACGACAACGGCGATTACGTCAGCTGGGTTCAGAACTATATGAACGAGGAAAAGACTGCGGGCGATTTCACGGAGAATATGAAATCCCTGTACACGAACGTCGTGAAGAAGCATAGCAACGTCTGTCTCGTTCTCTCCGGTCACACGAACAATCCGAACGGTTACGGCGTGATGGCGCATAACGAGAAGCGCCCGGACGGGTCGGTCGTTTATCAGCTGATGATCAACGCGCAGTATATGGATGCCAGCGACAAGGGCGAATACACGTACTACGATAACCGTTCCGTCGGGATGCTTGCGCTCCTTCGCTTTTCCTCCGACGGCTCGAAGGTTGCCGTCAACTACTACTGTCCCTCCGACGGCATGAGCTACGAGCCGATCCCGGACGGGAACGAGCCCGCCGCGTCCCGCGGCAGCGACGTGAACCTGAAGAGCAACTTCGTTCTTGATTTCGGCTTCGGAAAAAAGGATGAAGAGACGCTTCCCGAAACCGAGCCGCAGACCGTTCCGGCTTCCGATACGGAAGCTTCCGGGCAGCAAACGGACACGAAGCGTTTTCCCGTCCTCCCCGCGGTGATCGGCGGTGCGGCAGTCCTTGCGGTCGGCGCAGCGGCGTTCCTTTTCAACCGGAAAAAGAAAAAATAAGGCGGCGTTCGCACGCGGCAAATCAAAAGGGCTGAAAACAGTCCCGCAAAAAAACACCCGAGAGATGATCCCGGGTGTTTTTCGTTTGGAAACTTTTTCAGCCCCTTTTCGTTCGGATCGGTCCGATCATTCGCCGATGGCGAAAACGACGGTAACGCTGTCTTCCAGAACGATATTTTCCGGCGTGACGTTGACCGAGACCGCGTCCGCGGCGTTGGAGCAGAGCTTCATCCGCGCGGTCGGCCGGACGACGGGCTCGTCGTCGCCGTAGGAATAAACGATGCTGACGACGCCGGCGTTTTTCACGCCTGCCGCTGCGGAAAGGATCTCCGCCTTCTCGCTTGCGTCCCGGACGGCGTCGGCAATGAGGCGCTTTTTGACGGCTTCGGGATCCTTCAGCGCGTATTCCACGCGGAATTCCGGCTGCGTACCGTCGGAAGCAAGGGTCGAAAGGATCCGGCTCAGAAGCGCGTCGTCCGAGGTGAATTCGATCTTTGAGGAATGGTTGAATTCGTAGCCGATCTGCTTCGTGCGGTAGTTCCCCTGTTCGTCGCGGTAATTTTCGTTTTTGACGGAGAGATTGTAGCTGACGGTCTTCAGATCCTTTTCGTCAAATCCGCAGCTTTTCAGTTTCTTCTGCAGGGAAGTGAGCCCGTCGGCAAAGAGACGGACGGTCTCTTCGTAGCTTTCCCGCCAGCCGTTCTGATCGAAGCAGATCCGCGTCAGGTCGGGTGCGGCGGAGACGGTGCTTCTTCCCGTGACCTTGATCGTTTTTTCCATGGTTCAGCCGATCTCTACGTTGAAGTCATTCTGATAGGTGCAGCCGGGCGCGAGGTGGATCATATCGCGCTTGGTCGCAAAATCGTCGACTTTTCCTTCATCGGAGGGAACGGAGCACCAGGGCTCGATGCAGATATACGGCGCGTCGGTGCGGGGCGCGTGCCACAGACCGAGATAGGGCATACCGGGATAGGTGACCTTGACGTACTTCGCGTTGCTCGCGGAACGGAGCGTGACCTCTCTGCCCATGTCGCGCAGGAAGATCGCGTCGTTATCGAACAGATCGTGACGGAGGGGAAGCACGGTGCCGTTCTTCAGCGGGAAGTCGAGCGTGTCGGGCGTATAGAAGCAGGTCGGGCTGAAGACCATCTGCTTCGCGGGCTTCACGTCGGTGAACTCCAGATAATAGTCCTCGAACTTCTCACCGTCCAGCAGCGGGACGCGGAAGCCGGGATGGCCGCCGATCGTGAAGATCAGATCATTCTCCGCGTCGGGATTGCGGACCGCGTAGATCGTACGGACGGAGGCGCCGTCCAGCTCGTAGATGACGGTGATCTCAAAGGCGAAGGGATACTGTTTTCTCGTCTCTTCGCTGTCGGTCAGGCGGAAGACGATCTTCGTCTGCGTCTGCTCGATGACCGGGATCTCGGTCTCACGGAAGAAGCCGTGGATCTTCATATCGTAGCTCTGACCGCGGTATTCGTATCTGCCTTCGATCAGTCTGCCGCAGATGGGGAAGAGGTTGAAGGCGCGCCCCGTCCAGTATCTGGGGTCACCCTGCCAGAGGTATTCGGTGCCGTCCTCTTTCAGGACGATGCTCGCGAATTCCGCGCCGTATCCGGCGATACCGACCTTGATGCGGTCGTTTTCAATGGTATAGATCATAAGAAAAACCTCCTGCGTTTTTTTCTATTATACCACGGCGAACGCTTCCCGTCAATGCGGCAAAAATAAAAAAAGGAAAAAGGCTGCCGGAAAAGCAGCCTTTTGTGTGTATGACGGCAGGGTCAGGAAAGCGTGTCGAGGTAGTCGATCCGATCCCAGAATTCCTCAACGTCCGTATAGACCTTATCGGCGACGGAGGCGAAGGTGGAAGAGATCGCCCGGAGCTGCTTCGACATATTGGTGGAGCCGTAGCGCAGGAACAGAGAGGAGAACCCGCCGAAGTTGCAGATCTCACCGACGTCGATGACGCGGTGCGCAAAGATCAGGTCCAGCATTTCCTGCGATTCGTCGTCACGCGCGGACTTGGTCTTCAGCGTGACGTCATAGTACGCCTTCTGCAGGTCGTAGTAGGAGGCGGCGGAGATCGCCTCGAGGCAGTAACCGACGGTATCGGGATTTTCCTCGCAGCGGAGGACGGACATCAGCCCGCAGGTGTGCTGCGAGATCAGGCTGAGATAGTTGGCCTGTGCTTCCTCGTATTTCGGGATAGGAAGGATACCGAAGTCGATCGATTCCTCGCCGCGCATCGTGATGACGTCGTCCATCCGCATCCAGAAGAACAGACCGTGACCGTCGACGAACAGAGAACGGTAATAGTTGTCATCCTGATTCGAGATCGCGTGGTGGTTGAGGAAGGTGGAGTCGTACATGATATCGAGCACGCGGTCGGTGATATCGTAGTTCTTTTCATCCGCGAAGTTGTAGACGGGGACGTCCTCGTCGTCCTTCTCGGTGAAGGTACCGCCGCCGCCGAAGAAGAAGGACATGATGACGTCGTCGCCGCCGAGGAAGCCGAAGACGTCGTCGGTCTCGATCATTTTGGAGTCGCCGTTGACGTCGCCGTCGAAGGCGGTCATATTGGCATAGAAGGTATCAAAGGTCCAGGTCCCGGCAGAGGCAGCCTCGTACAGACCGTTGATGCCGTAGTCCCTTGCCATCTTCTTGTTGAAGGCGATCGCAGAGGTCGCGTCCTGATCGCTCAGGTTCATGGAAGAGGTCATCAGATAGGAGTGATGATTGAAGGAAAGGGAAGAGCGGATGCTCTGATCCCAGTAGGGCTTTTCCAGATTGACGTAGGGCACGTCACGCTCAAAGTCGAGGAAGTCGCCTTCGAGAAGGACCGGGGTGACGTCGTTGATGCGGGCGGAGACCATATCGCAGAGGTCCTCGCTCGTGGACATCATCGAGCGGATACGCGCGATCAGCTCCAGCTGCTCGACGTCTTCTTTATCGATCTCAAAATTGTACTTTTCCAGAAGGCGCGCGTTTCTCGTGTATACCGCGTCGTTGATCGGCTCGCCGGTCGTGTCCTCGGCAACGAGGTCCTTGTTCATACGGTTGGGCCACGCGGTCGCGTACCACGTGAGGACGGTAAAGACGTATCCGTCCAGATCCTTTTCCTCGAGATCGGAGGTGACCCGCGTGTCCGAGGGATCGGCGGTCTCATTGCCCGGTGCTTTCGTTTCACCGGAGGAGGGCTGATCCGGTTCAGCGCAGGCAAAAAGAACGGTGGAGAACGTCAGGAGCGCTAAAAGCAGGCTGACTGCCTTGATGAAACCTTTTTTTGACATGATCCTGTTCCTTTCGTACCGTCGGAATATTTGACGGTAACAACAGTATATCACGACGTGCGCGCGTTGTCAATTCCCTGCGAAAAAAAGACCGTTCCGGGGATCCCGGAACGGTCCAAGGCTGATCAGGAATACATTTTCTGTTCGAGAACGTCGACCTTTTCGTAGAAGTCTTCGATGGCTCTGTCGATGCGGTCCTTGTACTCCGCGTAGGAGGAGGCAATGTTTCTGCTCTTGTTCTGAGAACCGTAACGGAGCATGATATCGGTAAAGCCGCCGAAGTTGCAGATATCGCCGATATCGGTGGTGCGGTGCTTGAAGATGATATCGAGCATATCCTGGGACTCGTCGTCACGGGTGGATTTGCCCTTCAGCGTGATCTCGTAGTACGCTTCCTTCAGATCGTAGTAGGAGGCGCCTGCCATGGCTTCCATGATGAAGCCGACCGTGTCCGGGTCCTGTTCACTCATCAGGACCGACATATAGCCGGTCGTGTGACGGGAGACCATGCTGATGTGCTCATCCTGATCCTCGGTCCACTTCGGGATCGGAAGGATACCGAAGTTGATCGCTTCCTCGCCGCGGAGCGCTCTCGCGTCATCCATACGCATCCAGAAGAACAGGCCGTGGCCGTCGACGAAAAGCTGACGGTAATACGGGTCGGTGGTATCCTTGATGGCGTGGTGGTTCAGGAAGGTGGGGTCATACATGATATCGAAGATATCAAGAATGATCTCGATGTTGGTCTCGTCGCCGAAGACATAGACGGGAAGGTCGTATTCGTCCTTTTCGGTGAATCTGCCGCCCGCGCCGTAGAAGAAGGAGATCATGACGTCGTCACCGGCAAGGAAGCCGTAAACGTCGTCCTTTTCGGTGAGCTGACCGTCACCGTTCTTGTCTCCGTCGTAAGCGGTCATGGTGTCGAGGATCTTGTCAAAGGTCCAGACGTCGTTGTAAACGAGGTCGTAGAAGCTGTCGAAGCCTTCGTCTCTCGCGATGGTCTTGTTGAAGGCGACTGCCGCGGTGGCATCCTCGTCGATGACGTTGTAGGAGGAAGCCATCAGGAAGGAGTGGTTCATGAAGGACAGCTCCTTGCGGATGTACTGATCCCAGTAATCCTTGTCGAGGTCGACGTAGTCGAAGGCTTCCTCAAAGTCGAGGAAGGAACCGTCGGTCAGGAGCCCGGCAACGCCGGACGCGAGGATGTAAACGAGGTCGTAAACGTCCTCACCGGTGCTGACGAACTGTCTCGCCTTCTGGACGAGCTCGTTTGCTTCGATCTCTTCGTATTCGATCTCAAAATCGTATTTTTCCGTCAGACGCGTGTTTCTCTTGTAGACAGCGTCGTTGACCGGGTCGCCGTTCGTGCCCTCGGAATAGATGTCGATGTTTCCGCGGGTCGGCCAGTCGGCACGGTGCCAGTGGGCGACGGAATAGGTGTACCCGCCCAGATCAAGGTCAGGCAGGTCTGCCGCAATCCGCTGGGTCTCGGTGTTTGCGTCGGATTCGGTCGGGGCTTTGGTTTCAGACGAGGGCTTATCCGGCTCGGCGCAGGAAACCGCGGCAAGGATCAGCGTGATCAGCGCAAGAAGAGAGCAGAGGACCCTTACGGTGTTCTTTTTCATATGATCGTCCTTTCTGATGCAATAAGTTAACTTATATAATATAACACAGGATATCGCTTTTGTCAATCGCTTTTTGTAAATATTGGAAATCGCCGCGATTTTTCCGCTTTTACGTTACAGATCAAACACACCGAGGACGACGATCCCGACGACGATCAGCGCCACGCAGAGATAATGCTTTGCCGAAAGCTTTTCCTTTAAAAAGATCCTGCCCCAGAGGACGCTTGCCGCGCAGTAGGCGGAGATGATCGGGACCGAAAAGACGACGTGCTCCGAGTCGGAAAGCGCGTAAACGTAGGCGAACTGTCCCGCCGTCTCACAGACCGCGCCTGCGTACTTCCAGCCCTCCGCCTTCGGCAGATAGGATTGCTTCTTCACGAATTTCACATAGACGAAGGAGACGGCGCCGACCAGCAGAAAGGTCAGCTCGTACGCGCAGTTGGCGCTGCTTTCGTCCAGCGTTTCGAGGATGACGCTGTCCGCGTAGGTCCCCGCCGCGTCGAGAAGGCAGTAGACGATCGGGATCAGGATGGCGGCAAGAGACTTGGAATATTTGTAGTTCGTGATCTTCTGCCGCTCCGCTCTCGCCTCGTCGTCCTCCGTGAAGTCGACGACGCCGAGCCCGATGACACCGGCACAGACGAGGAACACCGCGGCAAGCACGGCAGCCTTTGCCCAGCCGGTGATCTCATCCCCGAGCCCGCCGTTCAGGAGGCAGACGATCGCGACGAGCGCGCCGCTCGCGTTGCAGATCGGAGAGGAGATCGACAGCTCGATGTAGCGCAGGGCAAGATAACCGAGCGTCATCGAGGAGATGTAGAGGGCAGAGACCGGAAGATACCGCAAAAGGATCGCTGCCGAGATCTCCGTCCCGCCGACGATGATCTCATACAGGGCGTGGAGCCCCATCACCGCACCGACGGCGGTGACCATTTTCAGATACCCGTATTTGTCGTCCGCGTCACGGCAGCCGAGCTTGGAAAAGGTATCCGCGCCGCTCCAGAAAAAGAGCGCGATCATGGAAAGCCAGAACCAGGTCATAATACACTCCGTTTATCGTTTCGTTATTTTATTTTAATATAACACAAGCGTTTCCGGTTGTCAAGTGGTTTCGGACTTGACAGGAAGGGCACGGCGTGGTAAAATGATCCGGTGAAAGAAGGGAACGCGATGCTTGATCTGAATATCGTCCTCGTGGAACCGGAGATCCCGCAGAACACCGGCAATATCGTCCGCACCTGCGCCGTGACCGGGGCGGCGCTCCATCTCGTCCGTCCGCTCGGATTTGAGATCGACTCGGCGAAGCTGAAACGCGCGGGACTGGATTACTGGGATAAACTGGATATCACCTATTACGACGGTCTTGCCGATTTTCTCGAAAAACACGGGAACGATCCGCTCTATTTCTTTACCTCGAAGGGAAAGAAGAGCTTTTACGACGTCTCCTATCCCGAAAAAACCTTTCTCGTCTTCGGGAAAGAGACCGCGGGGCTCCCGGAGGAGCTGCTGCGCGACCACCCGGAGACGAGCGTACGGATCCCGATGCGGAACACGCTGCGCTGTCTGAATCTGTCGAACGCCGTCTGCGTCGGCGCGTACGAGGTCCTGCGTCAGCACGACTGCGAGGGACTGCGCGGGGACGGGACGCTGACCAGATATACCTGGGACTGAATCTATCATTGACGCAACGAAAACACCGTTTCCGGGTGCTTTTCTGAAAGGATCCTATGATCGGAATACTCTACCGTGACCGTGATATCGCGGTCGTTGTCAAGCCCGTCGGCGCGCTCTCCGAACGGGACGGGAACAAGATCAGCGTTCCGCTGCTGATCGAAGAAGCGACCGGGGAAAAGGATATCCGTTCGGTTCATCGCCTCGATAAAAACGTGGGCGGCGTGATGGTTTACGCACTGAACGCAAAGGCAGCCTCCGAGCTGACCGGGGAGGTGAAAAACGGCGGGGTCGTCAAGGAATATCTTGCCGTCGTCAAAGGCGTTCCCGATCCGGAAGCCGGGGAAATGACCGACCTGCTCTACCACGATCCCGCGAAAAACAAGACCTACGTCGTAAAGCGCGAGCGGCGCGGCGTAAGGGACGCAAAGCTGGCGTATCAAACGCTTGAAGGAAAAAACGGACTTTCGCTCGTTCGGGTCCGGCTCTATACCGGTCGGACCCATCAGATCCGCGTGCAGTTCGCCTCCCGCTGCCTGCCTCTCGTCGGCGACGGGAGATACGGTGACCGGGGAGGCGGAGACAAGCCCATGCTCTTTTCCTTCCGGCTCACGTTCAGCCATCCGATCACCGGGAAGCGGCTTACCTTTACCGCTCTGCCGGATTTTTCGGATGCCGGATTCGGGAAAGATACGATCGCCGGCATTTCGGAGACGGCAGCTTCGGAGGGCGGCGAAAAAGTGAATACGAAATAAGACGACAATACCCGCCGAAAAGGAATGTTTTTTTCCTCTTCGGCGGGTATTTTCAGCGGATCATACCGGGATTTGCAGTACACCTGATCAAGCGGCGGAATCGCACGATGCAAATCGCCGGCGCTCCGTCTTAAAGAAGGGAAGCCGTTTCCTCTTCCTCGTACTGGCGCGTGTAGAGCTCGTAGTAGTACCCTTTCTTTTCCATCAGGGAATCGTGCGTGCCTCGCTCCACGATCTTTCCGTCCCGGACGGCGAGGATGACGTCGGCGGAGCGGACGGTGGACAGACGGTGCGCTATGACGAAGGACGTGCGTCCTTTCGTCACCTCGGCGATCGCCTGCTGGATCGCGCATTCGGTCACGGTATCGACCGAGGAGGTCGCCTCGTCAAGGACGAGGATCTTCGGCTCGGCGAGCAGAGCACGGGCAAAGGACAGGAGCTGTTTTTCACCGGCGGAGAGGAGGTCTCCTCCTTCTCCCACCTCACTGTCGAGCCCTTTTTCCATCCGCTCCACGATCCCGCGCGCGGAAACGCGGTCGAGCGCGGCGAGGATGGTCTTGTCGTCGGCTTTCGGATTGCCGTAGCGCAGATTGTCCCGGACCGTGCCGGTGAAGAGGAAGGGCGTCTGAAGGACGTAGCCGATGCCGGAATGCAGCCAGAGCTGCGACCGCTCGCGCGCGTCTCTGCCGTCGATCAGGATCCTGCCTTCGGTCGGTTCAAAGAAGCGGCAGACGAGGTTGACGAGGGTCGATTTCCCGGCGCCCGTCTCGCCGACGATCGCGACGTTCGTCCCTTTCGGAACGTGCAGGGAAAAGTGGGAAAGAACGGTCTCATCCCCGTCCGGATAGCGGAAGGAGACGTCGTCAAAGTCTATTTCCCCCTCCAGCGGCTCCCAGTTTTCTCTCTTTGCCGTGAAGTTGTCTCCGTATTTTTCGATGACCTCGGGCGTGTCCGCGACGTCGGATTTCGTATCGAGCAGGGAGGTGACGCGCTCGATGTTGACCTGTGCGGTGATCAGGTTGGAGAATTCGTCGACGAGCCAGCTGATCGGCTCCATGATGCCGAGGGCGTAGTTCATGAAGACCGAGAGCGTCCCGACGTCGATGACCTGCTCCATCGTCAGGAAGCCGCCGCGCCAGAGAACGAGCGCGAGCGCGATCGAGGAGGAGAAGGTGACGACGGAGGAGAAAAAGGAGCGGAGGCGGGTCGCTCGGACCGCGGTGCGCTTCATTTCTCCCGCGTCGCGGTCGAAGACCTCCTGCATCCCGTCCTCAATGACGAGGGACTTGACGGTCTTGGCTCCGGTGATCCCTTCGTTGAAGTTGCCCGTGATGCGGGCGTTGATCTCACGCAGGCTCCGGTTCACCCCGACCAGCTTTTTCTGGAACAGGATGACGAAGAGCGCGGTGAACGGGATCACGACGCAGACGAGCGCGGCAAGGGAGGGACGAAGGACGAACATGACGGCAAGGGCGCCGACGATATAGGAAATATGCCATACGCCGTCGATCAAACCCCACGCAACGAGCTCCCCGATCCTCGTCGGGTCGGACATCACGCGGGCGTGGACGTAGCCGACGCTGTTCTGATTGAAATAGGAGAAGGAGAGCGTCTGCAGATGGTCGAAGACGGCGCGCTTGAGATCCCGGTTGACGAGGATCTCGATCTCACTTGCGCGGTAGGTCGAGATCGTGTTGGCAAAGATCTGTACGGTCAGGACCAGCAGATAGAGCAGAATGAACGGGAGCAGGGTATCCAGCACTCCTTCGGCGATGAAATGGCTGATCGCGTATTTCTGGAAGAGCGGGAGGATGATATCCACCGCGCTGCCCGCAAGACCGAGCAGGACCATGAAGAGGAACTTCTTCCGATAGGGGCGCAAGAACGGGAGCAGACGGTCGATGCCGAACCGGGGCAGGGGCTTGATCCTTTCCCGTTCTTCTTCGTATTCTTCATCCACGGTCCTCACCTCCTTCCGCCGCGTGATCGGCGTCGGCACGCTGGATCCGGTAGATCTTCTCATACAGACCGCCGTTTTTCGAGAGGAAGGCGTGATCGCCTTCTTCTGTCACCGTTCCGCGGTCGAGAACGACGATGTGATCCGCGTGCATCAGCGTGGAGATGCGGTGGGAGATCAGGATCACCGTTGCGTCCGACGTTTTCTGACGGAGTGCCCGGCGGATCTTTGCGTCGGTCTCGGCGTCGACCGCGGAGAGCGCGTCGTCAAAGATCATGATCGGCGCCTTGAGCGTCAGCATCCTTGCGATCGCGGTGCGCTGCTTCTGTCCGCCGGAGAGCGTCACGCCGCGTTCCCCGACCTTGGTCTCGTATCCGTTCGTAAAGTCGGAGATCGTCTGCGTGAGGCAGGCAACGTCCGCGGCCTCGTCGATCTCCTCCTGCCCGGCGTCGGGACGGGCGATGCGGATGTTCTCCCGCAGGGTACGGGAAAACAGAAAAGGCTCCTGCATGACCATGCCGATATGAGAGCGCAGCTCCGCGGCGGGAAGAGAAGCGAGATCCGTTCCGCCGACCGTGATCCTCCCGCAGCCCTCCTTCAGGGTGCAGAGGCGGTCAAGGAGCAGGGTGAGAGTGCTTTTGCCGGAGCCGGTCGTGCCGAGGATGCCGAAGGTCGTTCCGTGCGGGATCCGGAAGGAGACGTTTTTCAGGACGGGCTCGCTGCCCTCCGTATAGGAAAACGTCACGTCGTCGAAGACGATATCTCCGCCGTAATCCGCGGTTTCCGTCACGTCCCGGTCGGTCTCGGTCGGTTCGTTCATGATCTCCGCGATCCGCCCGATCGAAACGTTCGCCTGACTCATGCGGGAGATCATCCTGCCGAGCTGACGCACCGGCCAGATCAGCATGGAATTGTAGGAGACGAAGGCGATGAATTCCCCGGCTGTCATTTCACCCCGGACGCAGAACACGGTACCGAATACGACGATCAGCAGGACCTGCACGCCGGAGATCAGGTCTCCGAGCCCCCAGTAGAGGGAGAAGAGCTTGTCCAGACGGATCCAGTTGTCGGCGTAGACGCCGCTTTGCGCACGGAAGCGCTCTTTTTCGTATTTTTCCCGCCCGAAGGCGCGGACGACGCGGACGCCGGTCAGATTCTCCTGCGCGATGGCGGAGAGGAGCCCTTCCGCCTCGTCACACTCCTTGAAGTGCTTTCCGATGTATTTGTGAAAGACGGCGGAATAGACGACGATGATCGGGATCGAGCAGACGGCGACCCACGCGAGCGGCGGGTAGATCCCGAACATGAAGACGACCGAAAGCACGATCAGGACGGAGATGCGCAGAAGGGACGTCAGCTGCTCCGCAAGGAAGTTGCGGACGGTATCGACATCCGAGGTACAGCGTTGGATGATATCTCCCGTCTTGATGCCGCTGTGCCAGGAATAGGGCAGATGCTCAATGTGGGAGAACAGCGTCCGGCGCATATTCAGCACCATTTTTTCGCCGCCGATCGAGTTCGTGAGATTGAAAAAGTAGCGGGAAACGAGGGAGAGAAGGGAGAAGAGCAGGATGAGGAGCGCGGGGATCCAGAGCCGTTCCTTCAGGAAGGCAGGGGAACCGAGCAGCTCCGTGACCGCGAGCTCCCAGCTCTTTTCGGGGGTCTCGCTCCCGAGGACGAAGTCGACCGTATAGCTGACGATCCTCGGATTGATCAGGTCAAAGAGGGACAGAAGCAGGGTGAAGAGGATGCAGAGCAGAAAATATCGCTTGCTCCCCTTCAAAAACCGCAAGAGCAGCCTGCTTTTGCCCGTTTTTTCATTTTTCATAAGGATCCTTTCGGAATGTCGTAACGGAAATCCTCCCGTGCGTATATTGTACCGCGCGGGAGGAAGAAAAGCAAGAAACCGTTGGTTGTATGTCGGCAGGATTCCGCTCGGGTCAGATCACGAGCGGATCGGGTCCGGTCACGGATACCGGCTCCGGAACGCCGGTCAGGCGCGGATCGGCGTGCAGTGCGTAACGGTGCAGCAGATAGACGGGCACCGCGGACCAGCCGTGGCAGAGGCTTCCGGCGCCGCCGAACGCGGGCTCCCCGTCGATCGTTTCATAGAAGGAGGTCGCGCCGTCGTCCAGCATCCGCTTCCAAAGCGAGCGGATCTCGGCGAAGGTCTTTTTGACCTCGAAGCTCCTTGAGAGGAGAGCGTCATATTTGAAGATGCCGTAGCTCAGCGTGACCGGGATCAGTACGCCGTCCGAAAGCTTTTGCAGGACGGCGGTCTCCCGCTCCTCCTTTGCCGCGCCGCAGCAGACCGCGAGGGCGTTGGTCAGCTCACAGAAGTGGGTCAGCCCGCCAGAAAACGCGAGATAGGTCGCGTACGCCCCTTTCTCCTCATCCCAGAACGCCGCGTTGACCGCACGGTTCAGGGAGAGATGCGCTTCCCCGTACGTTACGGCTTTTTCTTCTTTCCCGAAGGCGCGGCAGAGCTTTGCCGCGGAGCGCATCCCCATCGAGACGAAGGCGTTGAGCGGTGCGTCGTAGGTCATATCCTCCGGCGCGACGCTCCCGGAGATCGAGCCGGCAAGACCGTCCTGCCACTCGTAGAAATTCCAATACCGCTCCTCGGGATAGCAGGAGATCAGCCCGACCGCGGGATCGATCCGTTTCAGGAAAGCGTCGGCGATCTTTTCGACCGCGGGCATCAGTCCGAGCGTACCGACCGTGTCGCGGGAGAACTCGTAATATTCCAGGACCTGCGTCAGAAAGATCGCGGTGAAGGAGGGGATGGTGATGGAAACGCGGGCGGGAGAGCAGAGCTCCATCATCCCGTCGTCACGCAGGGAGTCTGCCATCAGCCGCAGGGAAGCGAGCGCGAAACGGGTCTCGCCGAAGGCGTCGTATCCGCAGAGCATCTGATTGCGCGAGTCCATCGCGTAGAGCGCCTGCTCCCGCCACGGGCAGTCCTCGTAGTGCTCGTGCATACAGAGGCGGAGCGTCCGGACCGAAACGTCGTAGATATCGTTCCAGACGGGGTCGGGGGTCCGCACCGACGCGATCCGGTCCAGCGGGTAGACGGTTGGGATCAGGCAAAGGGAACGGATCACGACCTCCGGCGCCGCGATATGCAGCTCGAGGTACCGGCAGCCGAAACGCAGGAACGGCATCGTAAAGCGGTTGACGCCCTCCGTGCCACGGTAAACGGCGGCAAAGCTGCGTCCTCCGATCCACGTGCGGGCGCGTCCTGCGGGCGCGTCTTCACAGACGCCGTCGTGCAGATGCTCGCCCCAGCCGATCGTGATCTCTGCCGCCGAGGGAAGCGTGAGCTCAAAGGAGATCAGCCCCGCCTGCTCCGCGCCGAGGTCGGCGATGAGATAGACGCCGCCTCCGCCGTCGGCAGTCAGCCGGTGCTCTTTCGTACCGTCCGTATCAAAGGGACCGCCCGCGGTGCGCAGCTTTGCCTGCGCCATCCGGATCGCGTCGGTACCGGCGGACCCGGTATCCGTATAGGTCCCTGCGTCGACGATCCCTGCGCGGATCGGTTTGCCGCAGACCAGCTTCCGTACGGGGCGCGGCTGAAAATCATCGGATAAGGCGATCTCCTCCGCGTCGGTCAGAGCCGTCCCGTCTTTTCCGTCCGCGTGATACCGGAAGGAGAAGCCGAGCTGCCCGGTGACGCGGGTCGGGTCCCCGGAGACAAAATGCGCCTCGGGCTCGCACCGCGTATCACCGGAACTGAAGGCGAGGATCCCGTCCTTGTCCCGGAATTCATAGATCAGCGCGTGCGGGGTTTTCCGGTGGGTCGAGGTATCTGCTCCCACGGTGTACAGCACGATCTTCAGCGCGTGCGTGCCGGGAGAGAGGACGCCGTCAAGACCGATCTCGTCGTAAACCGGCTTTTCCTCGTAGCAGGGGAACTGACCGGAGAGGGGCAGGATCGGCTGACCGTTTTCATAGACGCAGTAGTCCGTAAAAGCACAGATACGGAGGACCGCTCCGCGGCCCTCCGTGATCGTTACGGTTTCGTAAAAGGAGGAATAGAGATTCATCCCGCCGCATGAAGGACGGGTGATCCAGCTTGCTTTTTCAAATGGTTTCATCGGTATGACTCCTTTTTCCGTACGGCAGACCGTACTCAGAACCGGAAGTATTTTCTCACGATCGCGTCCTGTTCCGGGCGCGTTTTTTCCATCTCCTCGATCAGACGGAACTGGGTGTGACAGCGGTCCAGATTGTGATCGGGATAGGAGGTGCCGTAATAGATATCCCCGTCGATGAAATCGGAGAGGAAGCGGATCCCGCATTCGATCGTCATCATCCACGCGGAAAGCGGCAGCAGCTCCGCCTCACGCTTCGTGATCTCACTGCCCAGCGCCTCCGCGTATCCGCGGACGTACGCCTCGAACAGCGTCAGGTCGAAGTGGACCTTGTCAAGGTCCTTTTCGTCCTCCGCGGCGGTCGATGCGCCGAAGCGGATCGCGTCCCCGAAGTCGTAGAGCATGGAGCCCGGCATCACGGTATCGAGGTCGATGACGCAGAGCGCCTTGCCGGTGCGGCGGTCCATCAGGACGTTGTTCAGCTTGGTATCGTTGTGGCAGACACGGAGCGGGATCTCTCCCGCCTCCAGCGCGTCCACGAGGATCCCGGCGTCGGAGATGCGCGCAAGCGCGAATTCGCATTCCTTTTCCGCGCGGCAGAGCCGTCCGGAGCGGTTTTCCCGCATGGAGCGCATCAGATTGAAATAGCGGACCTTCGTATTGTGGAAGGCGGGGATCGTTTCCCCGAGGAGAGAGGCGTCAAAGGCGGAGAGCCGCTTCTGGAAGGTGCCGAAGGCGATCGCGGAGGAGGTGAAGTCCTCCGGCTTTTCCGCCGTCTGCAATGTATAGGAATCCGGTACGAGGCGGTATGTCCGGTAAGGCGTGCCGTCCGGCGTCCGCAGGAAGAGCGCGCCCTCGAGCGTCGGGATGACGGTCAGGGTCTCTCTCTCCGGGTCTCCGCCTTCCTCGGCGATAACTCTCGAAAGATAGGAGGTCACCGCCGAAACGTTGCGCATCAGCGTTTCCGTGTTTTTGAAGACGGCGGGATTGATCGACTGGAGGACGTAATCGTCCCGGTCGGTCCGGACGAGATAAGTCTTGTTGATATGACCCTCTCCGATGGGTCCGACGGAAAGGACGCTGCCATCAATGCGGAAGCACCGGGCGAGCGCGGACAGCTCAGATTCCGTCATAGAAGCCCTTTGCGGTCAGTTCCGCAAGTGCGCGTCTGACTTCTTCCTTGTCCTCGCGGTACGTCATGCCGTACCACTTGTCGCGGTTCGGGAACGCACGGACGGTGGCTTTGCCGTCACGGACGAGCTCGCCGATGACCGTCGGGATCAGGAATTCATCCTTGAGCAGATTGGCGTTTTTCAGGAAGAACTCATACTTTTCCTCGAGAACGGGGAAGATCGCGGGGGTCAGACCCCAGAGGTTCATCGAGACGAGGGTGTTTTCGGGGAGCGCGGTCCAGGTCTCGCCGCCGTCCTCGGTGAAGGAAAGGTCGCTTCTGATCTTGGTGCGCTCGACGATCTTGCGCATATAGCCGTCCTCGATCTCGCACACGCCTCTTGCGACGGTGCCGTTATCGCTGACCGTGTTCTTCAGCATATAGGCGACCATCGAGAAATCGGTCGGACCCGCGGTGAGCAGATGCCCGTGGATATCGCCGAAGGCGTTGGAGCCGTAGTAATCGTCCGCGTTCAGCGCGACGAAGGGATTGGTCACGGCGTCCTTGCAGCAAAGGATCGCGTGCGCGGTGCCCCACGGCTTCTTTCTGCCCTCGGGCAGATTGTCGGTAGTCTGCATCACGTACTTGACGTCCGTTTTCTTTTCGATCTTCTTGCCGACGATCTCACGGAAATCGGCTTCGATCTCCTTCTTGATAATAAAGACGACTTCGTCAAAGCCGCAGCGCAGCGCGTCGTAGATCGAGTAGTCGAGCAGGACCTCGCCGTTCGCGCCGACGGGTTCCATCTGTTTCAGTCCGCCGAAGCGGGAGCCCATGCCCGCGGCCATGACAACAAGAGAAGTTTTCATATTGGTAATACCTCCGATAATTTGGATGATTTGTAAGATGATTCAGAATGAGAAGATCTCGCGGAAGAGAAGATCGGCGGCGATGCCGGTCATTTCTCTCGACGGATGATTGATGCGGTTGGACAGGAGAAGATCGGTATCCGCTCCCGCGTCCCTCGCGCTTTTCCACGCGGCGTACACGTCGGCGACGGAGACGTTTTCCTCCGCGCAGACGGCGAGTGCCGCACGGTAATACAGCTCCTGAACGCCGCGCCCCGACGCTTCGGCGACGCCTGCCGCGACCTGACGGAGAAAGCCTTCGGGCAGATCGAAGGAGACGGCGGAGCACATCAGGTTCGGTGTCAGAAAGACGGTGTCGATCCCGTTTTCCCGAAGTGAATGGAAGATCTCGCGGAGCGCGTCTGCGTAGATGCTGACGCCCGCCTCTCCCGCCATGCAGTCGTTGAGCCCGTAGGAGACCGTGACGAGATCGGGATGATAGGGAAGGATATCGCGCGCAAGGCGTGCCGCGCCGTTCGGTGCGCAGTCCCCGCTGATTCCCGCGTTGATGAGCTGGATCGGCGCGCGCGGGAAGAAGCGCGCCGCCT
>JAZLIW010000056.1:0-2195 GCA_045617585.1 Eubacteriales bacterium | reverse complement strand
CGCCCTACGGTGACGGGACGCGGCTGCGCCTTACGGATCGGTACGCGTTCGAGGTGGCGGCGGGAGCAAGCCCCCGCCCAACGGGTTGGTCTGCGGCTCACGCCTTTGCGAAGGGTCGCTTTCATGAAAAAGGATGCGCGGCTCGATTTTGAAAATGGGCTGCTTTCGGGGACATAAGCGCGCGGTCCGCTTTACGTGCGGGGCGTTTTGCGGGCAGTTTGCCGGAGGGGAAGAACGTGAAGGTGATCGGGTTGATCCTGCTTCTGATCCCGGTGTTC
Source organism: Eubacteriales bacterium (assembly GCA_045617585.1). Taxonomy (GTDB): domain Bacteria; phylum Bacillota; class Clostridia; order Oscillospirales; family CAG-272; genus CAKRZE01. The sequence goes on along the minus strand of JAZLIW010000056.1, from coordinate 1,917 downwards.
GGGATCGGGTGGGAAGCGCTGCGGCTGCGGGTGCGGCGGAAACGGGCGCTGGCGGGTGCCGAGGAGCTGATCCGGCACCTGACGGTGTCGGTCTCGGAGCACGCGGAGACGGTCGGGGAAACGGAGGCGCGGTTCCCCGGGGGCGTGGGGGAGGAATTCGACCGGGTGCTCCGGGAAAAGGGGCTGCGGGAAGCGCTGGCGAGCGATCCGACGCTGTTTTCCCCCGCGGCGGGCGGGGCGCTGAACGAGCTCGCCGAAGGGCTCGGGCAGAGCGGCAGGGAAGCGCAGCTCGCGCTCCTCTCCGCGGCGGCACAGCGCATCCGCGGGGAGCGGGAACGAAGCGACGCCGGGTTCCGCGGCGATCTGCTCGTCACGGCGACGCTGACGCTCGCCGCGGCGGGGGCGCTGCTCCTCTTTCTTGCGTGAAGGCGAACCCATTACCGTGATTTTTTCCGCCGTCGGGAGGGTGATATGGACGTTTCTCTGATCCTGCGGATCGCCGGGCTCGGGCTTCTGATCAGCGCGGTGTGTCAGGTCCTTTCCCGCACGGGGCGGGAAGAGCAGGCGGTCCTGCTCTCGGTCGCCGGGATCGTCGCGGTCCTGCTTCTCGTCGTGGATGAGATGTCCGACCTGATCCTCACGATCCGGCAGGTCTTCGGACTGTGATGCCGTTTTCCGCGCTGATCGGCGGCGCGCTCGTGCTCCTGACCGCCCTCCTTCTGCTCCGGGAGCTGCGTCCCGGGCTGCGCGCCGCCGTCGCCGCCGCGGGGGGAACGCTGCTTGCCCTGACCGCGCTCGCGGCGGTGCTGGACGCGCTCTCCGGGGCGATCCCGCGGCTCCGGGAGGCGCTGCCGGAGGGGGAGATCTGGCTCCGCTGTCTCGGCGCCGGGATCCTTTCCTCCTCCGTCGCCTCGGTCTGCCGGGACGCCGGGGAGGAATACCTCGCCCGTTCGGTCGAGGCGGTGGGCAGATGCGCCGTTCTTCTGTTCAGTCTTCCGCTTCTGCGCGAGCTGATCGAAACGTGCGCTTCGCTTCTTTGAACGGCGCGATCGGGACGCCGGAGGACGAGACGAAAGGAACGCGTTCATGACCCGCATTTTTATTTTTTCACTCTGCCGGTTTCGCCTCCGATCCCGCCCGAATGCCGTGCGGTGCGCCCGGCTCCCTCTTTTTCTTTTCCTGCTCGCGGCGGTGCCCGCGCTGACCGTGCTTCCGGTGAGCGGGGAGGGGATCCCGGACGACCCGCTCGGGGAGGTGGCGCGGGCGCTGCCCGAAGCGGCGCGGGAGCTGCTGCCGGAGGGGCTGACCGGGGAGCTGGAAAAGGGGAACGGGTCGGACGGCGGGGTGATCGCCTCGCTTCTGTCGCCGGACGGCGTCCCGGTCCTGCTCGGACGTGCGGCAGGAAAAGCGTTGGAGCCGCTGACGCGCGTCTTCGCTTCGCTGGCGGCGGTCCTGCTCCTCTCCGCGGCGGCACGGTTTTCGGCGGGCGGGGCGGCGGACCCGCGCGGGACGCTTTCCCCGGCGCTCTCCTCGTTCCTGACGCTCGCCGCGGCTTTGCCGCTTTATCGGGCGGTCGGCGGAGCGTGGGAGGGGGCGGCGGAGGCGATCGGTTCCATGACGGTCTTCCTGCGCACCGTCCTGCCCGTCTGCACGGCGCTGCGCGTCTCGTCGGGCGGGATCACGGCGGCGGCGGTCGGGGAAGGGGCGTTCCTCGCCGTGCTCGCGCTGATCGGGGAGGTCTGCGCGCTGGTGGGACCGATCCTGAAGGGGATGCTGGCGGTCGTGCTGATCGGCGCGTTCGGGGACGGGACGTGCGCCGATCTGCTCGAACCGGTCCGGAAAAGCGTGACCGGGCTGCTGCTCTTTTCGGCGGGGCTGATCGGTTTTTTCTTCGCGGGGCAGACGGCGATCGCCGCG
>JAZLIW010000055.1:0-16933 GCA_045617585.1 Eubacteriales bacterium | reverse complement strand
GTCACCGTGAAGAAGATGAGCGCCGCGATCAGCGCCGCGGCCGTCACACCCGCGATCAAAAGGATATTGTCAAGAAAGACCGTAAAGAATACCCGCAGATCGATCGCCGTTTCGTTCGTACCCTCCGCTTCACGGAGGTTCGCCGTGTTCGTGTTTTCGTTTGACATGAGAACCACCTTTTAATCAAATGATCTCTGACGTTCCGCATCCGGCATGGAACCGCAACGTTATTTTACCACATCCGGCGAAAAAAATCAACCCTTTTTCGCCTTTTTCCGCACTCGGGATAAATCCCGGGTTTTATCCGGTCCGATCAACGGAGTTAACCGCCGTATCTGCCGTATTTCTGGATCGCCGCCATCACGGTACGCATACTGGTCAGCAGCGAACCGTTGTTGATCGAGCCGGCAGTCGATATGTTCAGCCCGCGCAGGTCGTTTTCCTTCGCCGCTTCGCAGTCACGACGGACCTCGGCGACGATATCCTCCTCCACGTTGCGCATGAAGGTAAAGGGGGCGAGCTGACCGTCAATACGGGTACGGGGCATATATTTCCGGATCTCGCGCACGGTCACGGTCGGGCCGAAGTTGCAGCCCGTCAGGTCAAAGTCTGCGAGCAGCGGGATCAGATGGCCCATCGCGGAATCGGAATGCTGATAGCGGTAATCGCCGGGCGCGGGCGCCGTGCGCTCGAAAACGCGCTTGAGAACGCGGTAACCGAAGGCGCGGTACATCTCCGGCGTCAGAAGATTGGAATCGTCATCGAGGAACGTAAAGCCGTGACGGAAATTCTCCGGCGTCGCGCCCGATTCCCGGATGTAGAGATCGACGTAGGCAAGGACCACGTCGGCGATCCGGTCGGCAAACTCGGTATACAGTCCCTCGTCGTCGTAATACAGAAACAGCAGTTCCTGCGTCCCGAAGATCGAGGTCGCAAGGGTCACGGGACCGCGGATCCCGGTAAACTGGCCCGGTCTTTTGCCGTACAGCTCATACACGGCGCGGCAGCGCTCATCCCAGTCCTTCGGCAGAACAAAGGAACGGAACGCCTCGGGATCCGCGACCAGTGCCGCGACCTCGTCCAGTTTCTTTTTCAGGTCCTCCGGACCGGAGAGATTGCCGCGAAGCCAGGTCGTGTTCCCGTCGAAGACATACTTCCCGCCGAAGACCTCGCCGATCTGACGCGCCCCGGGGATCGTCACCTTCGGCATCTTTTCGGGCGGAAGGGGCTTGTCCTCACGGAGCAGCGGTCTGCCGACGATCTTACGTGCCTTTTCGTTATAGCGGCAGTTGAGCTCGTAGCGGCGCTGCGGGGGTGTATATCCCCACGGCTGCCCGTCTTCGCCGAGCTCCGCGAAGACGCATTCGTCGCTCATACGGATCCCAAGAGCGACCTGCGATGCGTTTTTGGAGAAGCAGTTGTCCTCGTGGGCAAGCGCCTCGTCTTTCCAAAACTGTTCAATGTCAAGATCAAGCATCGTTCTTTACCTCTCATTCTGTAAGATCGTTTTCATTCATATCGGTCAATGTACGGATCAGTAAAAGCAGCGCGTCACGGATGTCCGTCAGCGTCATCGACGGAAATCTGCCGTTCTCCGCCTGCTCCGGCAGGCAGGGAACGTGAACGAACAGTCCCGCCCGCACGCCGCACCGAGGAAGTGCGGACAGAAGGCGGTAGTACAGCTCGTTGCAGACGAAGGTCCCCGCGTGATAGCTCGGGGAAAAGACAGGGTACGCGGCGTTCAGCCGTTCCGCGAGAGCGGAAACGGAAAAGGGGACGGAAAGCGCGTCGGGACCCACGGGATCGATCTTCTCCTCGGCGGGACGGAAGCCCCGGTTATCCGGGATCCGCGCCGCGCGGACGTTGAGCGCGTATTTTTCGAGGGTGATCCCCCGCCGTCCCGCCGCCTGCCCGACGCAGATCACGAACGAGGGACGGGTCTCTCCGATCGCGCGAAGGAGCAGTTCCCCGCTCTCCCCGAAGACGGTCGGCAGTTCTCTTTTTTCGATCACGATTCCGCCGATCCGGTCCGGGAGCAGCCTCACCGCCTCATAGGACGGATTGACCGCCGCGCCGCCGAAGGGGTCGAACCCGGTAACGAGCACCTTCACGCTTCGATCCCGTCCGCACGAAGCGCGTCGTTGACCGGGTCCTCGCAGTCACGCATCGCGAGAATGGTCTTTTCAAACAGCTCGTTCAGGTCCCAGCCGAGGATCTCCGCGCCCTTTGCGATCACGTCGCGGGAACATCCGGCGGCAAACTTTTTATCCTTGAACTTCTTTTTCAGACTGGAGACCTCCATGTCCTTCGTGCTCTTCGAGGGACGCATCAGCGCGGCGGCGCCGATCAGTCCGGTCAGCTCGTCCGCGGCGAAGAGGATCTTTTCCATCGGATGGACGGGCTCCGTATCGCAGCAGATCGACCAGCCGTGGGAACAGACGGCGTGGATCAGCGCGTCCGACGCCCCGATCTCGCGGAGCAGCTCCGGTGCCCTGACGCAGTGCTCCTCCGGCCAGTTCTCAAAATCCACGTCGTGGAGCAGACCGACCTCCGCCCAGAAGTCCGCGTCCTCCCCGTAACCGAGCTCCGCGGCGTACCACCGCATCACGCCCTCCACGGTATACGCGTGGCGCAGGTGAAACGGGTCGCGGTTGTATTTTTTGAGCAGTGCAAGCGCCGTCTCTCTCGTAAATCCGCTTTCCATCGTTCGTATCGTCCTTTCGTTTTTATGTTTTTCGGATAAATTTTTTTCAGGAATCCGTTCCCTTGCCCTCTCCCCGGATCACCGACCACGCTTCTGTCAGGCGCTCCGACGTCCACGCGGCGTTCGCGGGACTGGTCGACGGGAGACAGATCGCTTTTCTTCCCGTCTTCGGCTCGGAGAAGCGGCGGTAATACGCCTCCGCCGTCCTGCCGTTAACGAAGATCGCGCGGATCGGCGCCGCGTCAAGGATCAGGGAAAGATCGTTCGGCGCCGCGTGACGGATCGTGCTGTCGGCGCTCCCCTCGATCTCGCAGGAGGCGATCACATCCCAGAGCGCGATCTTCTCCGAGAGAAGAAACGCCTTCTTCTCCGGGATCGTCAGCGGGATCTCCCTTCCGCAGACCGCGGCAAGCACCTTCCAGAACCGGTTCTGCGGATGGCCGTAGAAAAAGCCCTCTTCCCTCGACCGGACCGAAGGAAAGCTGCCGAGGATCAGCACCTCGGACGCCGCGTCGCAGACGGGCGGGATCGGATGAACGGTCATTGTTTGCCCCCTCAAATGCAGTGCCGCTTGATCTCTTTCAGCGTTTTTTCGACCGTTCCGCGGTCGTGATCGGCGTACGGTTCAAATTTACTGAACGTTCCGCCGTCCTCGTTCGACCATCCGATCAGCCACTGTCCGCGCTGCTCTTCACTCAGCGTCTCACTGTCCGAGCGGAAGCGGAAAACGTAATACGTCTCCCGTTTGAGGAGGAATCTGACCGGCCCGAGATATTCGATCTCGTCCGGAACCCTGCCGAGCTCGGTCGGGTAAGTCAGCCAGTGGACGAGGTCGCTCTCCGCAAGGTATTCCGGCGTCGAATATTCCGCCGGAAAGGAGGAAGCAAGGCCGTGATCCTTCAGAAGCCGGTAAGACAGATTCGCGAACACGCGCTCGGCGGCAAGAGACCGGATCTCCTCCGCGTCGAGCGTGCCGCCCGTTTTCAGGATCGTTTCCGCCGCGTAGAAGCCGACACCGGTATGTCCGGCAAGGATCAGGCGATGCAGGTACGCCGTGCTTTCCGGGCTGATGAAGAAACGTGCAAGGTCGGCGGCAAGCTCCATCGCGTCCAGCGTATCGGCGTCGGGTTCGGTGACGGACGAATACCGCTCCAGTTCCCCCTCCAGATACGCCGTCATCCGTTCGCCCGCCTTCCCACCGAGCTCGGTCAGGCGTTCCCGCTCGTCCAGCAGGCAGGCGTACATTCTGCCCTTTTTGTATTCGTCCCCGTCGGAGGCGGCATAGGAAAGCAGCCGCCCGACGTAGGTCTCCGCGTATTCCGCCTCGACCGGTTTTTTCTCAAAGATCAGCCGCACCGTGTTGTCGATCGGCCGGGCGTCCTTCAGCACTTGTGCCAGTTCTCCCGCGCGTTCCAAGTCCTCCTCAGGGATCGAGGATCTGTCCGGATACAGCGCGACCAGCAGCATCATCACACGGTCTCCGAGCGAGCAGCAGGCGTCCTTTTCCCGGAAGGAGGCTTTTTCCGGGATCTCCCTAAGCAGCGTTCCGATCTGCCGGGTGGTGAAAGCGTTCAGCGTTTCCCTCTCCCGCGCCGAGGGCGTCCAGCCGTGCGTCAGCATATAGATCAGATAATCCGCCATTTCCGCGCGCGTTTTATCGCTGCTCTCCTCATAATCGGCAAGCAGTTCGTCCAAAGCCACCATGTTCGTTTCCTTTCTTTTCCGCGTCACACCGAGAACCGCGGAAAACGACGTTTTTTTCAGTATATCATACCGTCTTCGTTTTGACAAGTACCAATCACAAAATACATCCCGTCAGCCGTCCGGCGTTCCAGACGGCGCTTCATTTCCGCAGCGTCGTATGGAAGAAAAAACGGCTCAAGCTTCGGATAGAATTCCGCCATTTTATCATACTCGGCAAATACGGCGTCGCAGCCGCGGTCGTCGTAGACCGACAGGATACATTCGTTCCGGAAGGAGACGAAGCTGATCTCGGGCGAATCCGGGTCCGTGAGCTGACGGCGTATCAGACTGCGGCAGTCAAATTTCTTCCCGTCCGGATAGCAGACAACTCTGTTGCGGCGCAGGATCACGTCGGCAAGGCCGGGATCCGGCAGCTCCAGACCGCGGACGACAATATGACGGTACTTCATCTGATATTCCATGAGGAAACGGAGCCGTGCGGTTTCCGCTCCGATCCGGTCACGGAGCCATGCCTCCGCCTCTTCGGGGGACAGTTCCACGTCGGCGTCTCCGCTTTCGGTCCGGTCGGTCACGTAATCGTTGAAAAACACGGCGTCCGGCCCGTCCGGGAACAGGATCCCGAAGATCGCTTCCGCGCGCGCTTCCGCGTTTTTCATATACGTTTCGTCGTCGTCCCCGATCCCCAGTTCGCACCGCAGCGCGAACGGATGGCGGTAAAAATACGGCTGCAGATAGGAAAACGATCGGTCAAGGATCATCGCCCCGATCCTGCTGCCGGCATTCTGATCCGGATTCATACGTTCTCCTCCCCTCCGTTTTTCCCCACGGGCTGTTTTCCGCGTTTTGCGATCCCGAAAACGAGATCGACGAGTTTTTCGACCGCGAAAAACAAAGCCGCGTTCAGAAAAGGCATGACGAACGGCGCGATCTTTTCGGGCAGAAGGTAAAACGGATCGCGGACGACGAAGAACCAGTTGTAGAAGCGCGTGTCGTCTCCCGCCGTCCCGTTATAAACGTAATTCCCGATCACCGCCCAGACCGTCATGCAGACGATCACGGTCAGGTCCCGTACGTGCTTCCCCCGCTTCTTTTCCCCGCGGTCGAACGCCAGCGTCAGGAACCCGAAAACCGTCATCAGACAATGGAACAGCAGCGTCTGGATCACGCGATAGGAAAGCGGACCGACCGCGTGCCACATCACGCCCGCCGGATAGATCAGGTAGACGAGATTGGAAAGAAAGCCGAGCTTCACGATCGACGTCCGGTACTTTTCAAGGAATTTCACCCGCGTGCTCAGAAAGCAGGCAACGCAGGTCGCCGTGCAGACGTGAAACGGCAGCTTTTCGATATCGATCTCACCGTACGCAAGCGGCATGAGAAAGAAATCCGCGAGATACAGCCCGAAGGCAAGATCAAGAAAGAGCCCCGCGATCCTGTCTTTCGTTTTCTGCCCTTTGTCTTTCGTGAAAAGAAGAACGGCAGCCGCGGTGATCACCGTGAGCACAAGATAGAAAAAATGCCAGCCGCCGAACAGCGTAAAGATCATCCCGCCTTTTTTGTCCGCCAGCAGACCGTGAAAAAAACCGTACACGTCTCCCCCTGCCTTTCCGATTTGGTGGTTTTTCTTTCATTATAACATTCCGTCACCGATTTTTCAATCCTTTTTCAGGGAATAAAAGCGCTTTCCGCCCGCTTTAGCTTTCTTTTCAATTTCCACGAAAAAAACTCCCGACCGCTTTCGCGGCAGGGAGTCTCTGACGTTTTGATGCGTTCAGCGGGGCAGAAAAACGGAATCGGGCACCAGTTCGTTCTGCTTCAGAAAATAGATCTGCCCGGAGATCTGCAATTGAACGACGTTCCCGACGATCTGCGTTTTCTCGATCTCACTGAGGGCGATCCGCTGCGTTCTCTTCACCGCCCCGTCGCGGGAGATCGTCAGGACGAAATCGTCCCGATACACCTCGTACGAATACGTCGTATTCAATAGCGCTGCTTCCTTGTTCTTCCACGCCTTCCCGTACGCGAGAAAGCTTTTGGCGTATACAATCACGCCGAGCAGACAAAGCCCCGTGCTCAGCCCGAGCACGAATTTGCCCGTGCCGAAGCCAACGATAAACAGAGCCGCGCAGGCAAGAACGAATAAGGCGGCACGCCGGAACATCGTAGCGCGTGATGCTTTGTAAGCGGTTTGCAGATCCGCTTTTTCATAACGAACGACGTATTTTTCCCGCGGGACCGGGGCGTTCTCTTCCTTCGGTTCATCCCCGTTCAATAGCTCGTCAACGGGGACCCGGAAGAGCTTTTTCATATTCAGCAGCTCTTCCACGGCGGGCAGGGTCTGATTCGTCTCCCAAAGGATGACGGCCTGACTGCCGACTGTCAGCTTCGTTCCGAGCTCCTCCTGAGAGAGCCCGAGCTTTTCACGGTAATACCGGATCTTTTGACCTGTGGTCATTGCGATCCCTCCTTTTTTCGTTTTATATGAAGCCGATAAACGATAATATTCCGTATCAAAGATACCGGTCGGTCCGGTTGTTTCGGGGAAAACCCGGCGAAAGATCGCCGAGATCAAGATCCGCGGCTCTGCCCGTTCTTACCTGTTGCAAAATAATAGAATACTTTTTTTCTTTCGCAATTCGCATAATTTCCGCCATTGCTTTTTTGGCAAATCCATTCTGCCGATATTCCTCAAAAATCTCAGGACCGATAGAAACGATTGATTTTGAATGCTCATATATCGAAAATAGTCCGACAACCGTATTGTTAATAGATACAGCGAACATTTCAAAATAGTTGCCGTTAAAACGTCCTGTATTCCACTCATCGATAAGACTCTTTGCTTCCTCTATACTCAAATTCATTCTTGTAGAAACGAGTTCTGCATCAGATGCGTTAATTTTTCGTAAAACGGACATGAGAAACGCTACTCCTTTTTGAATTATCAAAATAAGTATAGCACAAATCATCAGCTTTATCAAGCAAAAATCGATCTTGAAAATGCCTATTCATCCGTCCGGTTCCGGATGGAAGATCGAAAATGACGTTTTGCATCTTTTTGTTTTTGCGAAAATGCGATTATTGTTTGTCCGCCTTGCTTTTTGCGGTGTTGATGGAGGAGATCAGCAATTTCTTGACCTCGATACACTTGTCAAGTATCATCTTATCGTCATAATAACCGCTTTCAATCAGAAGTTCGAGCCAGTATTCGCTCTCGGAACACTCTTTGAGGGCAATCTGGAGTTTGGCGATAAAATCGGCAGTACCGTGACCGTAAAATGCTTCACGGATATTTGCACCGACACTTGTGCCGGAACGAATCAATTGATTTGTCAGAACGCTTTCCTTTTTGTTCTGCTTCACCTCGTTGCAAACCTTGATGATTTGCAAAGCAAATTCCTTGGATTTCGTGATCAACAAGCTGTCTGCCATAAATGTATCTTCCTTTTCTCTTTTGCTTAATTATATCATAAATTTCGTTGCTTTTCAACAAAAAATGAAGATTTTGCGAAGCAAAATCAACCTCACTTCTTACTTCTTACTTTTTATTTCTTACTTCCCAAAAATCCCGAGCGGAAGTTCGAGGGAAGAAGTAAGAAGGAAGAAGTAATAAGTAAAAATCCCTCGAACTTGCGTTCAAGGGATTTTTGGAGGCGACACCCAGATTCGGACTGGGGGTGAAGGTTTTGCAGACCTCTGCCTTACCACTTGGCTATGTCGCCTTATGAAAGATGCTGTCACGGAGGTGACAGCATCCATTGGAGCGGATTACGGGTCTCGAACCCGCCACCTCGACCTTGGCAAGGTCGCGCTCTGCCAAATGAGCTAAATCCGCATAGCTTCCGACGTATCCGAAAACTTTTGCTTTCGGGCCGAAAGCTGGTGCCTTCGGTCGGAATCGAACCAACGACACGGGGATTTTCAGTCCCCTGCTCTACCAACTGAGCTACAAAGGCGTACGCTTACCGGATGGTAAGCTTGAACCGACGTCACGATCAGTTCAAAAAAGTGGCGACCCGGGACGGGCTCGAACCGACGACCTCCAGCGTGACAGGCTGGCGTTCTAACCAGCTGAACTACCGGGCCACTATGTCGCTTTCCCTGCGACGGTCATAATTATACCACATGCCTTCCCGTTTGTCAAGGGTTTTTTCAAAAAAAGTTTTTCGGTTTTTTTCGTTTTTTTCTGTGGTTTTCCGCGCCGGACCGCGGGTCCCGATCCGTTTCCCCTCCTCCTGCGGCAGCGGTTTTTTCTCCGTTGTTTATATGGCGTTCATAAGTCCGTGCTACAATCAAAGCAAAGAAACGGGCAGCGGACGAACGTTTTTCCGTTTCAGCCGCTACCCCGCCCTGCCGAAACGAAAAGGAGAAAAGCCATGTACGTGAAACAGCCGAAGAAGCTCCTGATCTTCAATATCCTCGACATCCTCCGGAAGTACACCGACGAGGAGCACCGCCTGAGTCAGAAGCAGATTGAAGAGATCCTGGAACGGGAATACGATATGCCCGTGGACCGGAAAGCGATCCGCCGCAATCTGATGGACCTGACCGACTTCGGATACGAGCTGGAATACGATGAAAAGGAGCGCACCGTCGTCAATCCCAAAACCGGAGAAAAAGAGACCGCGACCGTCATGACCGACTTTTATCTGGTCCGTGATTTCACCGATTCCGAACTGCGCCTTCTGATCGACAGCGTTCTCTTTTCTCCGCATATCCCGCACGCGCAGTGCAGGAAGCTGGTGGAAAAGCTCGAGGGGCTTTCCAACTCCTATTTCCGTTCCAAAGTCGGCAATATCGCTCCCTCCCCGGAGGACCGGACCGACAACCGTCAGGTCTTCTGGAACATCGAGCGGATCGACGAGGCGATCACGCAGAAAAAGAAGATCTCCTTCTGCTATCTGGAATACGGTACCGACAAAAAGCAGCACCCGAGAAAGCGCTCCGACGGCAGCATACGCTACCTCGTCAGCCCCTATCAGATGGCGGCAAAGGAAGGTAAATACTACCTGATCTGCAATTTTGACAAATACGACGACGTCTCCAATTACCGCATCGACCGCATTTCCGAAATCGAGATCGAGGACGCGCCGGTCAAGCCCTTCGAGACCCTGCGCGGCTCCAACGGGCAGAAGCTCGATCTCCCGGACTATATGCGGAAGCACATCTATATGTACGCGAGCGGGAACTGCCGCGCCGTCCTGCGCATCAAAAAGAACAAGATCAGCGATATCATCGACCTCTTCGGCAAGGATCTCACCTTCTCCGACGAGACGGACGAGACCGTCTGCGTCTCCGTCTACGCGAACGAAATGTCCATCGAGCATTTCGCGCACAATTACGCCCCGGACGCCGTCCTCGTCTCACCCGATTTTCTCGTGCAGCGCGTCCGCGACCGGCTGCTCCGCGCGGCGGAGCAGTACCGGGACTGAAGGTACCCGCGTTTCAGCAGGCGCAGCGCTCCTCACGCACGACCGAGACCGAGCTGACCTCGTCCCGTCTGTCGGAGAGGAACCCGCGGATGACCGGGAACCAGTCGTAGCCGTTCGAGGAGACGCGGAACTGCATCCCGCTCCCCTGCCCTTCCGTCCCGATCGTCGGGGCACCGGAAGCGCGCAGGAACTCGTCGTTCAGGTCATCCCGGACCGCGGTGATCAACGCGGACAGTCTGCCCATCGGCGCCTTCTCGATCAGGTCGGCGATCGAAAGGATGAAGCGGCGGTCCAGAAAATCGTCGTTCTTCGCCCGGATGTCCCGCAGCAGCGACTGGACGGAGGAGCGGTAGCAGCTGAGCGACAGCCCGTAGGTCTTGAACAGACGGAGGACGTCGCTGCGCGTCTTATCTCTCGCGGTGTGGTGATACAGCCACTCCGCGGCAAGGAGCGCTTCCTCCGTGTTCCTTCCGTCGCAGTACACGAATTCCCCGCACGGGAAGGCTCTGCCGTCGCGGCGGATCATCCATTTTTTCGTTCTTTCCGTATTCATGCTCATGATTCAATCCCTTCCCCGGGCGGTCCTCCGTCCGGGTCCTTTCATTTTGTTGAATACAGGATACCACACGGCATGGGACAAAAAGAGGTCATAGTTCGAAAAAACGGACTTTTCCCTCCTCTTGACAGACGCAGTTGACGTGGATATAATAAAAGCAAGCAGAAAAAACAGAAAAGGAAGGGATCCTCATGACGGAAACGATCCGGGAGCTGTACGAACGGAAATCCGTCCGCGTCTTTCTCAAAAAAGAGATCTCCGCGGAAAACAAAGCACTGATCCTCCGCGCGGCGACGATGGCGCCGACCGCCGGGAATCAGCAGCTCTATACCATTCTCGATATCACCGACCCCACCCTCCGGGAAAAGCTCTCGGAGACCTGCGACCATCAACCCTTCATCGCTTCTGCAAAGATGGTCCTCATTTTTCTCGCGGACTGCAGGAAGTGGTACGACGCGTTCCTCGCGGGCGGCTGCGAGCCGCGGTCTCCCGGCGTCGGAGACCTGATGCTTGCCGTCACGGACGCCGCAATTGCCGCGCAGAACGCCGTGACCGCCGCGGAGAGCCTCGGGATCGGGTCCTGCTATATCGGCGACGTGATGGAGAATTACGAGGCACAGAGGGACCTGCTCGGTCTGCCGGACTACGTCTTCCCCGCCTGCATGGTCGTCTTCGGTTACCCGACCAAAAGCCAGCGGGAGCGGGTCAAGCCCGCGCGCTGCGCCATGGAGCATATCGTACACGAAAACCGCTACCGCGCGATGGACGCGGACGAGCTGAAGGAAATGCTCTGCGGGAAGGCATTTGCCCTGCCTTATGAAGAATGGCTGAAGCGCTTCTGCGAGCGGAAATACAATTCCGGCTTTTCCCGGGAGATGACCCGATCGGTGGAATGCTATCTTGCCCGTTTCCTTGAAAAGTAATAAGCGCGCGAAAAAAGGGACCGTCTTCCCGTAACGGAAGGCTGTCCCTTTTTTGTTTTGTTCGTGAACGATATCGCGCGTCAGTTCTAACCGTCCCCTCCGTCCGCCGCGCTTTTTTTCTTTCCCGGCAGCGTCGTCAGGAGCAGGAAGAGGAAGCCGAGCGCGCCGCCCGCAAGGTCGATCCACATATCCCGCACTGCGCCGCTCCTGCCCTCCGAAAAGAGCTGGATCGTCTCGTCGAGGAACGGGACGAGGAGGAGGACGTATCCCGCGGAAAGCAGTGCCCCCTTCACCTTCTCCCGGTACCACGCGGAGATCTTCACACGGAACGAAAGACCGAGGGAGAAGCCGAGCACCGCGTATTCCGTGAAATGCGCCGCTTTACGGAGCAGGAACTGATCGAGGTACCCCTCAAGAGAAGGGATCACGGAGAGGATCAGCGACAGAAGTCTGCCGCTTGCCGCCCCGGACGCCGCCGCGTCCTTCACGGAATTCGAAAAGATGAAGAGCACGAGAAAGACCGTCAGCGCGGGAAACAGATACCGCTTTACGGCGTTTTTCACGCCTCGTTCGCCAGATACGCGGCGACCAGGCGCTTGACCGCCTCGGCGTCGCCGTCGGGTCTGCCCTCACCCTTGACGAAGAACAGATAGGTGTTCTTATCGCTTCTTCTGCCTTCCTTCGCGGTGCATTCCACGGTGAAGTATCTCGTCCCCTCGGGGATCGTGAACTTCAGCCCGGTATCGGACGTACCGAGGACGTTGCCGTCCTGATCGACGGCGACGGCACTGATCTTCGAGGGCTTGCCGCTTGCCGTATCGTCGAGCAGCGCGAGCGTGCCCGTGAATTCCTCCCCGGCGCTCCAGATCAGCTTGTCGTAACGCATGGAGATATGATAGGGCTTCATCGCGTCGCGGTAGTAGTAATAAGCGAACTTGGGATTGCACTCGTAGTCGACGACGCAGGTGCAGGAAACGTTCGGCCACGGCTCGTTGAACTGCCAGATGATGGCGCCGCAGCACTGCCATGCGCGGCGGCGGTGCGCCTCGAGCGCGTAACGGATCGCTTCGCCCTGAATATACTGGGAAACGGTGACGAAGGTGGGCAGATCGTTCGTCAGATCACCGAAGATGTTGAAATCGCGCCACGTGGTATCCCACCACTCGCCGTGATGACGCCACGTGAGGTTATTCGCTACCGTATATACCTTGTCACGATTCTCCGGCGCGAGATATTTCTCGATCATCGGCAGGTTGGTCATACCGTCGCAGCCGAACTCACTGTGGAGCATACAGGTCGCGGTATTGTAGATCGAATAATGTCCGACCGGGCCGTCGTACTTCCACGGACCGTGGATATCGTGGTTCATCTCGGGCTTGCCCTGAATGTTCCATTCGGACGGGCCGGAGGCGGAGGTCGGGAGCATCAGGATCTCGGGATCGTATTCGGTGCAGAGACCCTTCAGCAGGGCGATGTTCTCGTCCTCATACTTGGAGGGGATGCCGTTCTTGTCCATCAGCTCGTTGCCGCCGCTCCAGAAGGTCAGGGAGACGTGGTTTCTCTTTTCCTTCAGCGCGGCGATCGCCGTCTTCTCGATCAGCGCAAGGAAGCGGGGATCCTTCGACGGGATATTGTCGATGCCGGAGGAGGACTGGATGAACTCCTGCCAGACCATGATGCCGTATTTATCGCACAGATCGTAGAAGGCTTCCTTTTCGATCACGCCGCCGCCCCAGACGCGGATGACGTCCACGTTCGCCGCCTTGGCGAGCTTCAGCATCTTGTCGTAGCGCTCGGCGTCCACGCAGCCGTACATCATATCGAGGGGCGTCATGTTCACGCCCTTGATCAGGATGCGCTTGCCGTTGATCACGGGGATATAGGGCAGCGCCGTCTCGATCGCGCCGTCGCATCGCTCGTAGGTGAGCGTACGCAGACCTACCTTGGCTGCCTTCTCGTCGCTGACGGCTTCCCCGTCGGACAGCGTGAGCTTCCAGTCGTAGAGCGGCTGTTTGCCCCAGCCGTTCGGATACCAGAGTTCGGGATCCTTCACCTTGACGGAAAGGGTCGCCTTGCCCTTCTTCACCTTGCGGCTGCATTCGCCGACCTTCTTGCCGCGGAAGGACAGGACGCCGGTCAGCGTCATGCCGTCGGCACCGTCGGTCTCGACCGTATCGGTATAGGAGGCGCCGTCGTAATACCCGTGACGGGACTCGATCACGCCCTTGCCGGTGATCTCGACGAGGACGTCGTTCCAGATGCCGATGCCGACCAGACGCGTGCAGAAGTCCCACTTATAGGTGAAGCGCGCCTTCTGCGTATAGGTCATGCTGGTCAGGCCGATCTGACCCATCTCGTCCTGCGCGTTGCGGAGGATGACCTTGACCGCGTTCGGCTCCTTGCCGAATTTGCAGATATCGGTGATATCGAGGACAACGGGCTCGTACATTCCCTCGTGCTCGCAGAAGAACTTGTTGTTGACGTAGATCAGCGCGCGGTCGTCGATGCCCTTGAAGATCAGGCGGACGCGGCTGCCCTTCTTCGACGCCGGGACCTCAAACTCGGTGCGGTAGACCCAATAGCGGTTCGGGACCCACTCGCAGCTCAGCGAGTTCATTTCATAGTACGGGTCAGTGATCGCACCGGCGCGGAGCAGGTCCGCGTAGATGCTGCCCGGGACGACCGCGTCGAAAACGCCGGTCACACCGGGAGAGATATATCCGGTCTCCATCGAAGCACCCTGCAGCGGGACCCAGGGATGATAACCGGCAAGCTTCCAGTTTTTCAGAAATACCTTCATGTTGTTTTTCCTCCGGAAATACAATTTTGGTTACCCTCATTTTAACAGAAAATCGGTTTTCTGTCAAGAAAAGCGGGCAAGATGGGATTGAGTAATAATGACCGAAAAAGGGCTTTTTTCTTTGTAAAATATGTCAGTTTCACTCTTGCGCGGCTTTCTTATTTCTGCTATAATGCGTAAGGTCAAAATTGTCAACGTTGAAAGGAAGCTTTCGCATTCCGAAAGCCGCAGTCAGAAAGATATGAACGGTGCCGCCGCCCTCCGGACCGCGAAAACGCGCGTCCGCCCGATCGTAGAATTCGAGCATAAGAACCCGGTCCTCTGCATCGCCGCCGCAGCCGCGCTGATCACGGCACTCGCCGTCCCGCCGGACGCGGAATACCTCGGGTATTTCGACCTGAAGACCCTGACCTGTCTGTTCTGCGTGCTTGCCGTCGTCTGTGCGCTGAAGAACATCCGCTTCTTCTATCTTCTGGCAAAGAAGATCGTCAGCCTCTTCAAAAACCTGCGTGCCAGCGTCCTCTCCCTCGTGGTCATCACCTTCGTCGGGTCGATGCTGATCGCCAACGATATGGCGCTCCTGACCTTCCTCCCGCTCGGTTACTTCGTGCTGAAGGAGACCGGGAAGGAAAAGCACATGGCTTTCACCTTCATCATGCAGAACATCGCCGCCAACCTCGGCGGGATGCTGACCCCCTTCGGCAATCCGCAGAACCTGTATCTGTACAGTCACTTCGGCATTCCGGACGCCGAGTTCGTCTCCATCATGCTTCCGTCCTTCCTCCTCTCGGTCACGCTGATCGCCATTTGCTGCCTCTTCCTGCCGAAGGAGCCGCTGACCATGCCGAAGGAAGAGGACGCCCCGCTGCCCAAGGCGCGCACCGCCGCGTATCTCGCGCTCTTCGGGCTCTCGATCCTGATCGTCTTCCGTTCCGTTCCCTATTATATCGGTCTGATCGTGATCCCGATCGCCCTTTTCTTCCTCGATAAGAAGGCGCTCAGCGACGTGGACTACCCGCTGCTGCTTACCTTCGTCTGCTTCTTCATCTTCTCCGGGAATCTTTCCCGTGTGCCCGCGGTCAACCGCATCGTATCCGGTCTGCTGGAACGTTCCACGCTCGTCGTCGGAACGCTCTCCTGCCAGTGCATCAGCAATGTGCCCTCCGCCATCCTGCTCTCCCGCTTCACGGAGAACTACCGCGATCTGCTGGTAGCGGTCAACATCGGCGGCGTCGGGACGCTGATCTCCTCCCTCGCGAGCCTGATCACCTTCCGCGAGTACACCTCCCACAATCCCGGTGAAGCGAAAAACTACCTGATCCGGTTCTCCGAGTACAGCTTCGGCTTCCTCGCCGTGCTGCTTCTCTTCAATCTCCTGATCCTCTGATCATCCATATCCCGTGTCTGCCGCAAGTGCCGCGGCAGACACTTTTCTGTAAAAAAAGGACCTTCCCGATTTTTGGAAAGGTCTTTTCTTTTAAGAAACGTGCTTTTTGAATTCGTTCTCGTACCAGTTGAGAAAGTCGTCGTGCATCTCCTCGCCGCGCTTTCTCGCGGCGACTGCGTCTTCCTTCCTGTCGTATCTGCCGAGCCAGTATCTCTTGCCGCGGAAGTTGATATACGCGATCCACTTTCCGCTTTTCTCTTCAAATACCCCGGTGCAGCCGCTTTTGTTCGATTTCCGCACCTTGTTTTTCAGGTTTTTCAGCACGGTGACGGAGGTACCGTCGATGAGGATCATTGAATCGATAAGGCGGTCGGTCCGGTAGCAGCCGCAGCTCCGGGTCTCCCCGTTCATGAGCTCGGTCTGCCCGGCGGAGACGCGTTTGCCGCAGTCGCAGACGCAGGACCAGTAGTTTTCCGCGTTCTTCTGCTCCCGCTTCCCCTCGTATCCGGTCACGGTCAGCCTGCCGAAGCGCTGCCCGGTCAGATCCTTCCTTGCCGCTTCGGAAAGACAGCCGCAGGAACGGACCTTGCCCCGCTTCAGCCGTTTGGCACAGACGTCGGTCTCCGCGCCGCAGTCGCAGGCACAGTGCCAGACGACGCTGCCGCCGTCCTGCCTTTTTTCGGTCGGGAACAGAGCCGTCAGCAATCCGTAGCGCTGTCCGGTCAGATCCGCGGCTTTTCTCCCGTTCTTTGCGGTCGTATGCTCCATTCCTTTTCTTCCTTTCCTTTTCACGTTACAGCGTCATCGAAGGACGCAGCGAAGCAAGACATAATCTCTCGTTTTTTCCGATCTTGCAAAGACGGTGAGGTCGTATCTGCCGTCGGTCAGCTTCTTCGCCGGGACGTCCGACGAATGGAGGACCGACGCGATCTCGTAGGTGAATACGTATCCCTGCACGTCGGTGACGGTCAGCGTATCGCCGATATCCGCCGACGAAACGAAGGCGAATCCGTCTTCTTCTCCGCTCCCGCCGATCACGAGCGTCCCGTCGTAGGGACTGCCGGTAAAGCGGCAGGGCGTTTCACGCACGAGGTCCGTATCCCATACGGCGGCGACGGGCAGCTCGACCGAAAAGCGCGGATAGGAAAAGAGCGCGGCGTAATCGACGCCCTCGAAGGAAAGGAGCGGCATCGCCGTCGTCGCGCGTTCTTCTTTGAGTCCCTTCTTAGCGGAAGGGATCCGTTCTTTCAGAAACGCGAGCGCTTCTTCCCTGTCGATCGCGATCTTTTTTTCTTTTCCCGCGTTCAGCACCGTGATCACCGCGCCCGCGGCGATCAGCAGGACGCCGAGCGTCAGTAAGACCTTGCGGAAGCCGCTCATGCTTCTTTTTTGCGCCCGACGCAGGCGGTCAGGACGAGAAGCACGCCCGC
>JAZLIW010000054.1:0-14558 GCA_045617585.1 Eubacteriales bacterium | reverse complement strand
CCATAAATCCCGGTTTGCCGGGCAGACAGACACACGTACCTTTTGGTCGTACATACCTTGAAAATGTACCTTTTGGCCAGTCTTGCACAACAAAAAACGCACATTTGTCTACCGGACAAATGTGCGTTTTTTGAACGATGTGTTCCGCTGCGCGGAACGATCGGGTGTGATGTGTCCTTCGGACGTGATGTGCGCTTCGCGCGCGAAAGAAACTTTGGCGGAACACGTCACATCACTTTTGCCGAAGGCAAAAACATCACCGCGAACGGAGTGAACTACAACAACAGGGCGGGATTATTGTTTACGGATATGACGGCGGGATGCTCCTGTATCGGGGAAAGAGCCTTCTTTTTTGATCCGGAAGCATCCCGGATTTGCATGGAACGTAATCGCATCGGAAGATACGTCGTAAAAGAATTGACGGATCCCAAGGTATTGCCGAAATACGATGAAAAGATCCGCATCGAAGAACGATCATAAGCAAAAACGGATTTGGGGCACGGTACGGGAGAAAAATTCACATTCGTGTGGTATCATGAAGTATCAACCATTTCTGACGGGTAAGATATGAAAAAACAAATCTTTTTCCGGTGCGGGGCGCTTCTGCTCCTTGCCGCGCTGCTGCCGGGGCTGTATCTGCTCCTGACCGGCGCAGGCGTCCCGACGGCGAACGCCGCGGCGGCAGACGTGCTGCTGATGATCCTCGCGCTGATCGTATTCCTCGCGGGATGCTTCCGGCTGAGCCTGAAGCGGACGCTGTACGCCTATCGGAACGCCGCCCTGCTCGGCGCCATTCTGTTCCTCACCGTTCTGTTCTTCGCCTTTATGTTTTCATTTCTGTTCCACCGGACGGGACAGCCGCTTTCCCTGCGCACGGCGCTGGATTTCATCACGGAATTTCCGCGGCAGTTTTCGTTTTTTGCGATCCCGGTCCTGTTCCTCGTCTGCATCGCGCTCGGCATCAGCAATCTCGCGCTGATCCGTCACGAAGGGTTCCGCCCCGGAAATCTCCTCTCCGTCCTGCTCGGTGCGCTCTACATCGGCGGCACGGTCGGGATCTATTCCCTTTCCTATCTGATCGACCGGACGCTTGCCGACCGGATCCCGGAGACCGTTTTTCTGATCTTCCGTGTCTATCTCCCGCTCTTCCTGCTCCTCATGATGTGCTATTTTGAATGCGTTCTGGTCGGCTGTGCCGTCATGGGATACCTTGCGACGAGAAAGATCCCCGCCTACGACAAGGATTATATCATCATCCTCGGCTGCTCGATCGATAAAAAAGGCGGTCTTCTCCCTCTTCTGCGCGGGAGAACGAACCGCGCCGTCCGCTTCGCCTGGGATCAGGAGATCGCGACCGGAAAGCGCTGCCGCTATGTTCCCTCCGGCGGAAAGGGGCAGAACGAGATCATGAGTGAGGGCTCCGCGATGGAGTTCTATCTCCTCACCCACGGGGCGGAGGACGATGAGGTCTTCCCCGAGAAACAGTCGGCAAACACCTACGAAAATATGCTGTTTTCCAAGCGGATCATCGACGGACTGAAGCCGGACGCGCGCATCGCCTTCGCTACGACGAACTTTCACGTTTACCGCAGCGGCATCCTCGCACGGATGGCGGGCTTTGACGCCGAGGGGATCGCCTCCTCCACCAAGTGGTATTTCTGGCCGAACGGCTTCATCCGCGAGTTCTTCGGCATCCTTGCGATCCACAAGCGATTCCACGTCACGGTCGCGACCGCCGCGGCGCTCGTCTGCACCGTGCTTGCCGTCCTTGCGATCCTGCTCTGAATCCCAACAAAAAGCCGGCCGGAAGACGAACTTCCGGTCGGCTTTTCATATGATAATCAGATCAGATGGACTTGGCGTTAGCGAGGAGGTACTTCTCTGCCTCACCGTTCCACAGACCGTTGTGCTTTGCAACGAGTCTGCCGAGCTCAGCGAGCATGGGATCGTCCTGCTTTGCAAGATCGTCGAGCGCGATCAGAGGCAGTTCGATGTTCGTGTAGATCAGCTTCTTGCCGCCCTTGATGTTCGGGAGGTTCAGGACGGTATCCTTGACGGCGTCCAGACCGCCGATATGGGTGATCATCATCGCAGGGTTCATTCTGCCGTCGTTCATCATGGCGATGGACTCTCTCATGTCGTCGGTGTTGCCGCCGGAGGTGCCGACGATGTGCGTGGAAGCGTAGTGAACGTTATAGAAGTTGAACTCTGCGGAGAAATCGGTCTTGGTCGGGCCCGCGAAGAAGTTCAGGCAGCCGTCGCGGCCGAGGAGTTTGTTGCCCATCTCAACGACGGGACGGACGGGAGCGTAGACGTAAACGTCGTCGAAGCCCTTGCCGTCGGTCAGGCTCATCAGGTAAGCGATCGGATCCTCGTAGTTATTGGTGTTGACGTAGTAGAGTTTGACGCCGTTCGCATTCGCGTCTTCCACGGTCAGGACCTCGGAAGCTCTCTTCAGGCGGGCATCGTCGATATCGGTGACGACGATGACGGAAGGCTTGCGGTCGTTGTGAATCGCGTAGTCGATCGCACCGAGACCCATCGGGCCTGCGGAAGCAAGCATTGCCATGCAGCCGCCCTCAACGATGCCCATATCGTGGACGTAAACGCCGGGACGGGTGTGATACTGTGCGTGGAAGCCGCCGATGATGCAGGAGACGGGTTCCGCAAGGGAGCCGTAGAAGAACGTGTCGTTGTTATAGGGCAGCAGGCAGTTCATCTCCATGACTTCGTTCGGGATGATGATGTAGGTCGCGTCGCCGCCGATGTACTGATAGGAGTAACCGGGAGCGGCAAGGGAGCCCTTGTAGTTAATCGCGGGCTGGATGGAGAACTTATCGCCGGGCTTGAACTGATCCGCCCATTTTGCGCCGACCGCAACGATCTCACCGCAGAACTCGTGACCGACGATGACGGGATTCTCCGCAACGTCGTTCGGAACTCTCTTATGAGCGGCGCCCTGAATGGCAGCCTTATAGGTAGACATGCAAACGCTGTCGGAAATGACGTGCGCGAGGATCTCATCCTCCTTGATTGCGGGAAGCTCGAACTCTTCGAGGCGGAGGTCTTCTTTGCCGTAAAGACGTACTGCTTTGGTTTTCATGATTCTTTCCCTTTCTTCGTTTGATCTGTTATGTTTGCCTTTGGTATGCGGGAGACGGACGGAACCGGATCAAGGGTCCGATCTGTCCCCTTATTGTTTATCATGTAAAGTATATCACTTTTTTCTCCGGTTGTCAACGAATCCCGCGACGGGTTTCAAAGATTTTATGTGAGATTTTTGTGAATTATTCGTCTAAAGTGAAAAGAAAACGATAACTTCCGTGTTCTTTCACGCTTTTTTCAAAAACGTCTCGACAAACGCGTCCGTTCGTGCTATAATACGGGAAAGGCGGTACAGCCGTTCAGGCCGTCCCGCAAAGCAGAATTCCCGATTCCGTAAGAAAGGATACTGTGCTTTCGCATAAAAGGAAGCACGGACGTACTGATGAATAAACTGTTCGGACATCTGTCCACCGTCGGAAGACACCGCCGCAAGGTCATGGTCCACTGCTTCAAGGCCGGGATCCCGTGGCAGGGTCTGACCCACGATCTGTCGAAATACAGCCCGACCGAATTCTTCCCGAGCGTGCGGCATTATCAGGGGACGCGCTCCCCGAATGAGGGCGAGCGGGAGGATTACGGGTATTCCCTCGCGTGGATGCATCACAAGGGACGCAATCGCCATCACTTTGAATACTGGACCGATTACGATCCGGTCACCCGCCTGATGACCCCCGTGCGGATGCCGGAAAAATACGTGGTGGAAATGTTTTGTGACCGGGTCGCCGCCTCCAAGATCTACAAGGGCAAGGAGTACCGCGACCGCGATCCCCTGGACTATTTCCTGCGTGCCAAACCCCGCCGAACCATCCACCCCGAAACGTCGGATCTTTTGGAAAAGCTGCTGACCGTCCTCGCCGAGGAGGGAGAGGAAAAGGCGTTTGCCCTTGCCCGATCGGTGATCAGGCGGAAATAAAAAAACATTCTCGTCGAAAAGGACAGCCTCATAAGGAAGTATGACGTACAGAAAAATCCACCGAAAAGGATTCGTTTCTTTTCGGTGGATATTTTCTTTCAGTTTGACAACCGGGATTAGTCTTACTCTATTTCCCGCATGATGTAATTCATGAATCTATGGCTTCTCCATGAATATGCACCCGGAATTCATCCGGACACGCTGCATCAAAGCATTTTGCACGGGCATTTCCGTGATCAAGCTCCGCTCCGTTTTTCAATGCATATACCGATGGATAGATCACGTTCCACAGTTCATGGCACAGAGGCGGACACAGATCGTCAACGATAAACGTGTCTCCTTTTTTGACATATCCGCATCTGCATCTGCTTTCTGTGATTGTAAGTCTGACTTTTCCCATCCTGCTTTTCCTTCGCCTGCATTATGAAATCATTTTCCGCCGCAAACAGGTTTGTCTGCACCCATAACGCACATCGGATTTTGCCGGACAAAATCCTCATCGCAAAATACTTCCTTATCGGGCTGTCACTCATACGGCGGTTCTTTTTTCAGTTCTGCGTATAGCACTCGAGGTTGGAGAGCATGACAAGCTCCGGTTTGACGCGGACGGGAGGCAGGATGCGGTACCCCTCGCTGAGGCAGTCCATGATGACGTCCACGGCGTTCTGCGCCTGCAGATACTGGTTCTGGTAGATCGTCGCGTTCAGGCTGCCGTCCTTCAGACATGCCTCGGTCTGCTCGTACAGGTCGACGCCGATCACGGTGACCCGCCGGTCCAGACCCTTTTCCTTCAGATAGTTGCAGACGGAGGGCGCGAGATAGGAGGTCACGAAGATGCCGTCGGTCTCCGGATGCGTCTCAAACGCCTCGGCGGCGCAGCGGTACGCCTCCTCCCAATCGTCGCGGGAATAGTAAACACCATTCAGGCGGCAGTCGGAGGACAGCGTTTTCAGCCCCTCACGGAAGCCGAAAATATTGCGCTCGTGGATGTAGGTATCCGGTTTGCCCGCGATAATGACCGCGTTTTTCGCGCCGTTCATCGTCAGGAACTGTGCGGCGATCCTGCCGACCGTTTCGGCGTTGATCACGACCGAACTGACGGAGCGGATATTTTCGTCATCGGAAACGATGGTCACGATCGGGATACTGACGAACTCGTTCATCCGGTTGACCTCTTCCACGACCCCTTCGCCGCACTGGACGATCAGACCGTCAAGGGTCCCGTAGCGCTCGTAGAGGAACTTTTTCGCCTCGGCAGAGCCGCCGTTCTGATCGAATTCCACGATATCGTACTCCACGTTGAAGGCGGCGTAGGTCTCGAAGGAGTCGCGGAGCCCACGGACGAGATGCGACTGCACCTCGGCGGGACCGCGGTCAACGAGTGCCGCGACGCGGAGCGTCTTGCGGGAAAGTGCCTGCGCCGCACGGTTCGGGCGGTAGCCGAGCGCGACGGCGGTCTCAATGATACGCGTCCGCGTATCGTCAGCCATCCTTCCCTTTCCGCACAGCGCCTTGCTGGCGGTCGAGACGGAAACGCCTGCCTGAATGGCAACGTCCGAGATGGTCACTGCTTTATTCATACATTCGGCCTCCGTTTTCGCCGGGCGAAAACGTTCCTTTCTTTTACTGTGCGGGATAAGCGGCACAGATCCCGTCCGCGATCCCCTCTGCCATCGCCTGCCGCCATTCCTCGGTCTTCATCTTTTCGGCGGCCTCTTCGTTGGTCACGAAATCGGTCTCGATCAGGATCGCCGGGAACGTGGTGGTCCGGATCACCGCGTAATCGCCTTCCATCGGCGTTACGCTGTTCCCGGTCTTCTCCGTGATCGCCGGTCCGAGCCGGCTGAGCAGCGATCTGACGTTTTCATAATTGGACTTATAATAGAAGATCTGCGTCCCGTGCACCGACTCGGTGGTAAAGGCATTGCAATGGATCGAGACGAACACGTCAAGACGCGGCTGTGCACGGCAGAACGCCGCGCGTTCGTTCGGAGTGAGGATATATTTGGGATTGTCCGACGGGATCACGTTATCCTCGTGGGTCATGATCACGGTATAGCCGCGATACGTCAGCAGGTCTCTCAAACGCAGCCCGATATCCAGCGTAATATCCATTTCCTTATAGGGCGGATAGAGATAATCCGAGCTCGTTCCGGGATCGTAATGACCGTGTCCGGGGTCCAGCACGACGACGATGCCGTTCTGTTCGGCGGGCGGCTCGGTCTCCGGCGGGACCGTCTCGGGCGGGAGCGTTTCCGGTTCGGTCTGTTCGTCGGTCGCGGGAGGTTCGGTCGCCGGCGCGTTCGTCTCCTCCGGCTTTGTCTCCTCCGGCTGACCGGGGACGTGCGTCGCCAGTTTTACGATACCGATGATCCCGAGGACCACGAGTGTGAGAAGAACGAGCGCACAGAACGCTACGAACAGCTTGCGGAAGAAGACGATCCGCTTTTTTCGCTCCGGTGTATAGCCCATTCTCGGAATGTTGGTACGGTTTGGCTGGTTCATAGGTTCTCCGTTCCGCGGCATCCGCCGCTTTTTGATACCCGTCCATCATACATTATTTTTCCGGTTTTGTCAAGACAATGGGTGTAAACAAAAAAGCACGCGTGCGGCTGAACGCCTCCGCGTGCCTTTTGTCAGTCCGAAACCGACGTGTTCTTGTAAGATAAAGAAAACAGATAGCAGTCCTCCAGCCTCGGCGTGACCGAAACCGCGTTTTCCGTCGGTTTTTCGTCCGAGATGATCCGCAGCACCGCGTTTCCCTGCGAATCGTCGTAGGTAACGTTCGTCACGCAATGACGTTCCTGATACGCCGCGGCGCTTTGAAGGTCTGTCGTGACCGTCCATACCTTCCCCGAGATCTCACGGATCAGCTCCTGCGGAGGTCCCATTTTCACGATGACGCCCCGATCCAGAAGGATGACCTGATTCGCGATGAATTCAACGTCACTGACGACGTGCGTCGCGATGAGAATGATCCTGTCGTGGGAAAGCCCCGCGATAAAATTACGGACGGCGATCCTCTGCATCGGATCGAGCCCCGCCGTCGGCTCGTCGAGGATCAGGATCTGCGGGTCTCCCAGCACCGCCTGCGCAAGTGCGAGACGCTGCTTCATTCCACCGGAGAGCGCACCGATCTTTTTGTGTACGGTATCCTCCAGCCCCACGGACATCAGCACGGAAACGATCTTATCCCGCAGGAATTCCTTCCGTTCCTGCTTTTTCATCCCGTTGCCGAGATCCTTCAGTTCCGCGACGTAGAGCATGAACTGTCCGACTTCAAAATTCTGATACAGTCCGGGATACTGCGGCATGAAGCCGATCTTTTCCCGGAAGCGCTCCCCCATTCTGACCGTATCTTCCCCGTCAAACAGGATCTCTCCGCCGTCCGCGTTCAGATTGCCGGTGATAATATTGATCAGGGAAGACTTCCCGGCGCCGTTGGGACCGAGAAGCGCATAGATCCCGGGGCGAAGCTCCACGGAAAAATCGGAAAGAGCGTGATTCTTCCCATAAAACTTATTGACGTTCCGAAACGACAGAAGCATGTGTTTTCTCCTTATTTCCGTTTCCGGCACGGCGGCAGGAAACAAGCACGATACCGACGCAGATCGCCGTGAAGACGGCAAGCATGATGCAAAGCTCCGAATAGTCCCATCCGAGCAAATCAGCCCGGGCGGATATCCTGACGGCCTCCGAGCCGGAGAACAGATGCAGAATGTTGAAATGCCGCGCGTTTTCCGCACCGCTCATTTCTGCCAGTTCCGCCGTAAAGGAAAGCACCGTAGCAATACACAGTGTGACAAGCGTGCTTTTCGTGATCCTGGAAACGCACGCGGTAATCACGGAGAGCAGAAGGAACGCGGCAAGCGGAACGCCGAGGAACAGAAAAAAGGTACCGCCGACCGTGATCCCGCCGTCCACGTCGGAAAACCGTTCGATCGAACAAAGCGGAGCGTTCAGGTCCTTCCATCCGAACCGAAGCCGGAAGACGAGAAGCGTGACGGCGGTCACGGAAGCGTAGCCGAGCGCCGTCAGAATGACCGCCGCGCCCGTTTTGGCACGGAAGGTCTCGCCTCCTCCCTTCTTCGTCGAATGCAGGATGGAGGCAAACCCGCCGTCCTTCGTACCGTATTCGAAGGGATACAGCCCGGACGACAGAAGCACGACCCATGCGAGGATCAGGTAATATCCGGAGCCGAAGAACAGCTTCTCCCACGGATCCGTGTCGATCATCCACCCCGCGGTCCGTCCGTCGTCTCTTCTCTGCTTCAGGTATTCCGCCTGCCGCTCCACCCGCTCAAAAGCATCTTTCCGGAACAGCGCGTCGAAATATTCGTTTTCTATCCGGTCGTATTCCTCTTCGCCGATCAGACCCTGCAGAAAGTATTCCTTCGCACCTTCACCCATAGCGATCGCTTCGGCGATCCGGTTCTTCTCCTTTTCCAGATAGGTTCCCGTCTCTTCCGTCCACTGTCCGTGTACTTCGGAAAGATAATCCTGATAATACTCCTCGGAAGCGGTTTCGTTCGGCTTCAAAGAAACGGCTGACAGACCGAGACCGAGAAGGATCACGGCGATCAGGACGATCCCCATCCTGGAAACGGTCATCCTTTTGCAGATCTCCCATCCGAGCAAAGAACGCGGCGCGGCAGCCGTAAAAGGTCCTTCCTCCCCTGGAAACAGACGCGTCCTGCCGACGCGCGCGGTCGGGCAGCGGCAGATCACGACGAAGGACAGCGCGATCAGGACGAGCGTGAGAAGCAGATAGACCGCGGCGTTGAAAACGATGCAGGGCACCGGGAAGCCGAAGATGCGGTAATATACGGCCTTCTGCAAAAGCGACTTCACCCCGAACGTACGGACGAAACCGATCCTTGAAAGAAAATGATCTTCCGCAAGGAACGAGGAGAGAAGCCCGGCAGAAAAGAACAGTACCCCGCTCAAATAGATCGTTTCGATCTTTCCGGCGACCGTGGAAACGAAGGCAACGACCGTGCCGAGGAGCCCTGCCGCCAGGATTTTCAGCAGGACGAAAACGGAGAGAAAGCCGAACATCGTCATGGGATAGGGAAAAAGGCGGAACGTTTCTATCGCGGAAACGTAATTGAGACCGGACGAATACCCGAGAAACCCGCCGATCACGGCGGCTTCCGTCAGGATATAGAAAACGGTCAGGAACGCGGTCCCGGATATCAGAACGATCCACTTCCGCAAAACGGTCTTCCCTCGCCCGTTCTTTGACGTTTTCAATATCTGCTGGAATCCGCTCGTCCTTTCCTGCAGAAAGACGCAGGAGGAAAACAGGATCACGGACAGAACGATAAAGAAATCCGCAGTCTCTGACTGAAAGAGCGTCCCCCAGCCGTGAACGTTTTCAAAGCCGATCGCCGGGACCTCCGAGAGCACCTTTTCGTAGCTCCGGATCACACTGTCCTGATAACGAATCAGAAAGGGATCCGCACGGCGGTCTTCCCCGAGATATTCGTCTTTATTTGCTTTTGCCTGCCGGATCACGTTTTTCAGGTCAGCGGCGTACGTGGTCGTATACGTCAGCCTTTTCTCAAGCAGTTCATACAGTGAATCATCCGAAAACCGGTCGGAATGAATAAACCGGTCCTCCGGCGCAAAGGGACCGTATTGCTCTGCCTCCTCCCTCGTCATCTTCATCGTGATCCGGTCGTATTCATCCTTTTCCGCTTTTCTGTCTGCCATCGCCTGCAGGACCGTTTCCGGCTGATTGACGTACAGATCGAAAAAGGCGTCCGCGTCGGCAGCAGGGACCGTGTTTTCACCGATCCGTTTCACGTCACCGATGAACACGGCGCAAAACAGAACCCATAACAAAAGGAGCAAAACGCAGATCGCTTTTTGCGAAAAGATTTTTTTGAATTCATATCGCAGCATATCACGCCCTCTGTTTTCCGGTCATTGTTTTCCGCTGACGTAAACGATCTCTTTCGTTGTGATATCGATCCTCATAAGACCGGAAAGGGATCCCGAATAATCCTCCGCGCCGTAAACGTCCTTCCGTTCTCTTCCGTAATGGACGTACCGCGCGAAGATATAGTTGCCGAACACGGTAAAGTCCCCGGCAAAGGAACAGGTATCGTATCCCCGGTTTTCCGGGAATTCGAGAAAGACCTCCTCCGTATTTCCGGCGTAATCCATCCGGTAGATTCCGGGGACAGACACCTTCAGGTCAAAGAGCTGATCCGACGCGCTGCCGTTCCCCATTTTGCCGATCGTCTTCTCTCCCGGGATCCTGAAGTAGACGTAATCGTTCGTAAAAAAGCAGTCTGCCGCAGCACCGCTGAGCTCGGCAACGGTCTCCTTTTCACCGGTAAAGCTGAGCTTATAAAAAACCGATCGATCTCCTTTTTCCTCACAGATGAACAGTTCGTCTCCGACCGGCTGGCAGCAATCCATCAGATACCCGAATCCGGGATCGTCGGAGAAGTAAAAATAATGCTTCTCAAAGGAATCCGACCCGTCGGCGTTGATATAGTACAGTCCCTTTCCCGCCTCGCACAGAACGATCTTATGATCGGAGGCGGTCAGAAGAAAATCGTAGTTTTTCGACGGGAATTCCAACACCTTTTCGGTTTTCCCGTTTATCAGGTCGTACCGGTTCAGAAAGCAGCGGTACTGCTTCGGTTCCGTGCCCGGACCCTCCTCGGAAGGAATCACCTCGTAATAATAGAAATCGTCTCCGTCGAACAGAACGGAACCGATACTAATGTTTCCCGAGCCGTTATTTCTGCACAGGATCGTTTCTTCTCCGCTTTCGGGGTCATAGCAGGAATAAAAGCGGTAAGAGCTGCCGTCATCGGATTGACCGCGCTTCAATAGAAACAATTTCCCGCGGTAATACCGGCATTCCATACGCCCGAAGAACGGGCAGGAGGCGTCGCCGTGTCTGCAAAGCGGATTGGCACAGACGTAGGTCCTCGCGTCGTTCCGGATATGATACCTGACAAGGGAATATCCGTCGTCGTATATCAGACAGTCGCCCTCCACGATCTCACCGTGCTGCCCGGAAGGGGCGATCGGCCGGTCGCTTCCGTCAACGTACGAGAACTCCGTCGGCAGGATATTGTTATCTGCGATCTCACCGGATGCTTCCGGCAGAAATACCAGCGGTTTGCAGGAAACCGACGGCAGAAGCAGAATCAGGGACAAAAGGGACAAAAGTGCCCGGACGGCGATCTTTCCTTTTGCTGACATAACCGGTGCAGACAATTGTTCTACCCTCTTTCGGTTTTACGGTGAGTTTCATTTTTCGCCCGGTCGGCGATCACTGCCGCGCGCCCGTGCCGGGGCCTCCTGCGTTCGTGCCGGAGCCGGGTGCGGTCGGGCCGACGTGCGGGGCATAGGATACCGTACGCTTCTTATTTTTCTTTTTCAGTGCGCGGATCAGCAGGACCGTCAGGAAGATGAGGACCGCAAGAACGAGAAGGGTGGGAAGTGCCGAAACGAGGAACACGGCAAAGCTGCCGCAGCCTTCGGCAAAATCCTGCCACGAGGTAACGAACGCGTCCGCGAGCCTTGCCCCGAAGGATTCCTTCTGTTCGGGCGTGAGCTGACCGACCTCGTAGAGGGTCAGCGTCACCGTCGAATAGGCAATATCCTTGTCCATACGGTTGATTTTCGACGTCAGAACGTCGATATCCGCCTGGATCTCGGCGAGTTTATCGGTCAGTTCCAGCAGATAGCCGAGATCGACCGCCTCGTCGATCATGGCAAGGACGCGTTCCTCCTGCTTTTTCAGCGAGTTCAGCCGCGCCTCGAC
This sequence comes from Eubacteriales bacterium, assembly GCA_045617585.1. Classification (GTDB taxonomy): domain Bacteria; phylum Bacillota; class Clostridia; order Oscillospirales; family CAG-272; genus CAKRZE01. Next base: position 2,748 of record JAZLIW010000054.1, on the reverse strand, counting down.
GTCGTAATAGGTCTCGGTCACATCTTCCGTGCTCTTTTCTGTGGAAAGGACGTTGAAATCCCCGGAGAACGCCGCAAGATACTCGTCCAGCCGATCGGCGGGGACGCGTGCCGTAAAGGCCGCGGTCCGGGTGCTGTAGTTTCTGCTTTTTGAGGTCCCGCCGATTTTGGAGTCGGACAGATAGCCGCCAACGGACCCGGTCAGCGCGCCGATCCGTTCCACGCCGCTGTCGAAATCGAGCGTCTCAAGCGTCAGCGCGCCGCGGCAGATCAGCTTCTGTTCCGAGACGGAACCGCCGTATTCCACCGCAGTGCTTTTGCTGAGGCTCATCTGCGGCGTCTCATCGTCGGCATCCATGACTGCGCGTCCGCTCTGCGAGCAGGAAACAGCGGAAAGCAGGAGAAACGCGGCAAGGAGCAGCAGGCAAAAGGTCTTTTTTCTGTTTGTCATCGTCATTTCCTTTCTTTTTCTCAAAGTTTCACGGACGCTCCGTTCCGGACCGTTCCGCGCGTCATCCGATACAGTTCCTCCGCAGCGATGCGCGTCTTTGCGACGACGCCCTCCCGCTTCGGGAAGCAGTAATAGAGGCAGTCGCGGTTCCCGATGCAGATCACGTCGCCGATCTCGTACCAGAAATAATCGGAGTAGAGACCGTAGGAGGCCTGCGGTTTCTGTTCGTAATGCAGTTTTCCCTCACACCCGTCGAGGACGAATCCCTCCGCCGAGTGACGCAGTCTTCCCTCTCCGACGAGATAGATCGCCTTGTAGTCGACCATCATGCCGATCGAGACCTCCGTATCAAGGGCATAGGTCCCGTCCGCAAGCTCACGCGCCGTTTCCTCCCGCTCCCAGCGATACCAGTCGGGGATATGGGAAAACCGCACGGTCCCGCCGTCTGCCGGAACGAGGGAGCCGTAAGGATCGAGCGTCAGGGTCCTTCCGCAGGCGGAGCAGGTCAGCTCCGTTCCCTTCCCCTTCATCGTCCCCTCCGCGCCGCATTCGGCGCAGCGGAACAGAACGCGTTCCAGCCCGTCGGCACGGAACGGCTCGCTGATCTCCACGGCGTTTTCCTTCTGCCACGCGAAGGAATCGAAGGTGAACGCCCCGTCAAGGACCGCGTCCAGCTCGTCCGTCGTCTTTTCGGCGATCGCCTCCGGCGTCAGCAGCAGAGAGACGTGTGCCGAGACCCGGACGTTCCTCTTCTGAAGGCAGTTGTACAGCGGATCCCGGGCGAACGCGCCGTAGGTACGCACCATGACCACCGGGACCTTCAGCATTTTCAGCAGATTCCCCATTTTCCGCGGCAGAGGCGTCGCGCAGCCGTCAAAGGAATAACTCGCCTCGGGATACATAAGCACCGAGGTACGGAGCTCGTGCAGCGCATACCGCATATCGCGGATCAGGGTGAGATCGGAAACGAACTTCTGCGTCGGGATACAGCCGAGCGAGCGCATCAGCCGTTCCTTGCCGACAAAGCCGTCCGAAGTGCAGACGATCTGATAGGGCTTCGGATAAAAGATCCGCGCCGCGATCTCCAGATCGATGAAGCTGGAATGGTTCATAAGGATCAGGAAGGGCCCTTTCAGCTTCCGGTATCCTTCGTCTTTCGTATAGGAGAAGCGGGTCTCCTTCAGGTCTCCGTTCCCGAGCACGCGCATCAGCGTGCGGAAAAAGAGCCCCGGCTTTTTCGGCGGTTTATGCTCTGCCCGCGGCAGTGCCATGACCTTGTCATAGGTCGATTTTTGGGTCCTGATCTTCACGAAAACACCTCGTTGTCATTTTTCCACGTAGTATTCGATCCTGATGCCGTCGATCGTCCCGCCCCAGCCGTCCTGCGGCGTCGCGTCCTCGATCAGCACGTACAGTTCCGTATAGATCCCGTATTCGTAGGGACGGATCACGTATTCGTTGCGGTTCGTTCCGGCGGTATAGCCGCCGCTCTCCGCGAACGCGGAAGCAGGATATTTCTCCGGCTCAGCCGCGACGAGATCGCGGAAATTGACCGCGGTCACGTAATCGTCGCCGTTCCACGAGACCGAAACCTTATAATCCTGCCGCAGCGAAAGCGTGATCTCCGGTTCCACCATCGAATCGATCTGGAACCGGTAAACGAGGCTCCCTCTCCCGTCCGCGTAGCGCTCGGAGGCGTTCGCCTGCGCGTCGTTCCGGATCAGATAAGCGGAATCTTCATTTTTGTCGTTTACGGCGGCTGTGACCTTTTCCAGCCGGTATTCCTTTCCGTATTCCTGCTCATTCGGCTTGCCCGGATCCCTGGTCAGATCGATTTTGATCTCCTCGTTTTTCGGTGCGGGAAGCCCTGCCTTTTCCCTCGCCCATTCGGCGATCATGGCGTACATTTCCGCGCACGCCGCCTGATCCATGACGTTCTTTTTCTGGTCGTAGGGGCTTTCCCCGTTCCAGCCCGTCACGAGATCGCGCGGGAGGAAGCCGTCCCTCAGGTAATGCTCCACGGCGTAGTTCAGCGAGGTCTCAAACGTACCGACCGCCTTTTCCGCGCCTTCGTAATAGGGAGAAAGATCGAGAAAGCCCTGCAGCAGAACCAGATTGAACCAGATCGTCTGCGTATCAAGGGAGGGCGTGCCCTTCCGGTTGACCGTCCAGAAGAATTTCACGCCGCGGTTGGTCCCGCAGAACTGGCTGACAGCCCCGTCCGAGAACCGCTTCCCGTCGGTCTGGTATTTCTCCTCCCCGGTCGCGCGGAAGAGCGCCGCCGCGGCGGAGAGCATC
>JAZLIW010000053.1:0-3450 GCA_045617585.1 Eubacteriales bacterium | reverse complement strand
GGTCAGGGCTGCTTCGGGGAGCAGTTCGGGGGTGCGTTGAGGCTGTTCGGGGCGTGGAGATCAGCCGCGGGGGGCCTTCTTCCGGATCTCTCTGATGAGATCGATCAGCGCTTCGCGCAGCGAATGGCTGCCGCTCAGGTACAGGACTGCCTTTTTCGTTCCGTAGTCCGAAACGAGGTGACAGATGCCGCTTTCCGGTGCAAAAACGAGCTCTCCGCTGCTTCCGATCAGCTCGCTCCAAAGGACGAGATCCGTTTCGGACCACAGCGGCCGGGCGGAGATCCCTTCGCTCCACATGGCAAATCCGTTCCCGCCGTTATGAAGAAGGGTATCGTCGTGGGCAAGATAGACCTCGGCGCCGTCCGGGATGCCCAGCGTTTTCATCAGTTTCGTTTTGCCGATCCCGTTCGTCAGCGTCTTTTTGTCGGCACCGCCGCATTTCTGCAAAAACGACGCGATCAGGGGGCCGATGAACGCGTACGGGTCGCCCGGCGCTTCCGTGTTCCTCTGCGCCGCGCCGCCGTCGTTCGTCGGTTCTTTTTCGGCGGACGGTCGGACGGCGTCGGACGTGCCGTCTGCGTCCCGCGGCAGGGAAGCGGGCTCTCCCGCCGCGGCGGGCGCTTCCTTTTGCTGCCCGCGGTCTGCTCCGCCGTCGGTGCTTCGGTCGGCGCTTGCGTCCCCGGGCACGTCGTTTTTACAGCCCGTCAGCTGCTCCGTCGAGAACAGTTTTTCGTAAAAACCCGGCTTCGTCGGGATATTTGTTTTTATAGATCGACTGCAGGCGGTTGAAGCGCATCGCCATGCCGGGAGGAAGCAGCACGTCGTCCAGATAGATCAGAAGGCGCTGCTTGTTGAGGTCCCGCGCGTAGTTCAGCTCGTCCTTGCAGTTTTCGGAGGCGATATAGTGTTCGGAAACGAAAGCGAGGAGAGAATGGCAGGACTGGATATGTGCCGCGATGTTCTCGTCCCATTCCGTTCCGGGGTCGATCCCCTCGTCGAACCACACCCGATACCCGCGGCCTTGCAGGGCTTCGATCACGGGGAAGACCTGCTGCGCGTCGGCATGGGAGTAACTGACAAAGACGTAACCGTCTTTTCCGTGATAAGGTTTGATGGACATGGTTTCTCCTCCCGGGGTTTCACGTTTTTTTCCATTATATACCGTTTTGACTGATTTTTCAAGCGGAAAAACGGTCTGCCGGAGAAAAATCCGGCAGGATATTTCGTCTGTTTCGCAAAATCGGGAATTTTTCAAAATTGTGAAACAGAATGCCACGGGTGGATAAGGATGTTTTTGTGTAAAAAAGTACCTGCTGAGAAGGAATTACCGTTGCAAGCAGGGATATTATATATAATTTCTGGAAAAAGTGATGTTTGCCCTATCGGACAAGTGATGTTATGCCTTGCGGCATAGTGATGTTATGCGGCGTTGCCGCAAAGTGATGTGATGTATTCCACCACCCACGCCCGCAGGCACATCACTCGCCGGAGGCGAACATCACGCACGAAGTGCACATCATATTCCACGCAGTGGAATACATCGTTTTCGGCGCGTGACCGATCAGCACGCGCCGAATTGCCGGAGCGGCTTGCTCAGCCCATGCGTTCGGACAGGACGCGGGGGGTGAGGCGGCCGGCGGTGAGCTCGGTCAGGCGGGCGGTCAGGGCGGGGACCGATGCGGTCGGGCAGACGAGGGTGAGGTGCACCGCGTCGGCGAACTCGACCGCGGTCTCCTCCGCGGCGAATTTCGGCAGGAGGACGCGCAGCTTCTGGTACTCGTCGTAGCGGCAGGATAAGGAAAGGTCGGTCAGGGAGATCAGCTCCTTCGTTCCCGCGTCGTCGAAGGCGAGCTTCGCCGCACCCGCGTAGGCGCGGGAGAGGCCCCCGGTGCCGAGCAGGATCCCGCCGAAGTAGCGGGTGACGGTCAGCATCGCGTCGGTCACGCCGCTTTTCCGCAGGATCTCAAGGAGCGGGACGCCCCCGGTCCCCTGCGGCTCTCCGTCGTCGGAGCAGCGCATCGCGCCCGAACGGAGCAGATACGCCCATACGATATGCCGGGCGCCCGGATTGGCTTTGCGCACGTCCGAGAGGAACGCCATCGCCTCCTCCTCGGTCGAGACGGTGTGCGCGAGCCCGAGAAACCGGGATTTCTTTTCTTCCAGTTCCCCCGCGCCGTCTCCCGCGAGGGCGATCACTCTGCGTTCTTCGCCCATTTGCGGAACATTCCCCGGGCGCGCGCGTCACAGACGGCGGTCACCTCGATCGTGTCGGCGAGGTATTCCACCGCGCTGACCGTCGCGTAGGCGTAGATCTGGTTCAGCACGCCCGCTTCCGCCATCGGGACGGAAAAGGTCTCGGTGGTCGTCCCCTCGCCGATCAGCTCGGTCAGGCGGGAGACGAAGGCGTCCACGCCCTCTCCGGTCGCCGCCGAGAGGCAGAGGACGTTTTCCTTTGCCGCGTTCTCGGGGAAGGCGGGGAGCGCGTCCGCGTCGCGGTCGCACTTGTTGTAGAGATAGAGCGTCGGCTTTTCGGCGCAGCCGAGGTCGGAAAGCAGACTCTCGGTCACGCGCCGCTGCGCGTCGTGCTCCGGGTCGGAGGCGTCGATCACGACGAGGATCACGTCGGCGCAGGTCACCTCGTCGAGCGTGGAACGGAAGGCGCGGATCAGGTGGGTCGGCAGATTGCGGATGAAGCCGACCGTGTCGACGAGCAGGATCTCCCTCCCGTCGGGCAGGGTGAATTTGCGCGTCGTCGGGTCGAGCGTGGCGAACAGCTTGTCCTCGGCGAGGATGCCCGCCCCGGTCAGGCGGTTGAGCAGGGTGGATTTCCCCGCGTTCGTGTATCCGGCGATCGCCGCCTTGACGATGCCTGCGCGGTCACGCTGCTTGCGCTGGGTCGCGCGGCGGTCGGCGACGGCGGAAAGCTCCTCCTCCAGCGCCCGGATGCGCCGTTTGACGTGGCGGCGGTCGGTCTCGAGCTTGGTCTCGCCGGGGCCTCTCGCCGCGATCGAGCCGGAGCCGCCCTGCCGCGAGAGCTGCGTCCCCTTGCCGATCAGGCGGGGGACCGTGTATTTGAGCTGGGCGAGCTCGACTTGCAGCTTGCCCTCGCTCGTCGTCGCATGGAGCGCGAAAATGTCGAGGATCAGCATCGAGCGGTCGATGACGCGCACGTCGCCCTCCATCGCGTCCTCCACGTTGCGGATCTGGGAGGGGGTCAGTTCGACGTCGAAGACGACGAGCGTGACCTGATTCTGCGTGCACAGGTCGGAAAGCTCCTTCACTTTCCCGCTGCCGATATAGGTCGCGGGCTCGGGGTTGTCCCGCGCCTGCACCATGCGGAAGACCGCGGTGCCGCCCGCCGTTTCAAGCAGCCGTTCCAGCTCGTCGAACGACGCCATGACGTCCCGCTCGTCCGAGCCGGGGAGGAGCAGGCTGACGATGCCCGCACGG
>JAZLIW010000052.1:0-19442 GCA_045617585.1 Eubacteriales bacterium | reverse complement strand
CAGCCCGCCCGCCTTTTCGCCCGGCGGCCCGGGGTTTTCTGTTTGCTCTGGCGCTTACTTCTTCAGGGAGAGAGCGATCTTTGCCTTGGCGGCGATGTTCGCGGGCGTCAGGCCGTAGTATTCCAGCAGCGGCGGGACCTTGCCGGATCTGCCGAAGGTATCTTCGACGCCGACGCGGATGACCGGAGCGGGGCAGCCCTCGGAAACGGCTTCTGCTACGGCAGAGCCGAGACCGCCGATGATGTTGTGCTCTTCCGCGGTGACGATCGCGCCGGTTTCGGCGGCAGCCTTCAGGATGATCTCCTTGTCAAGCGGCTTGATCGTGGAGATGTTGATGACGCGGGCGTCGATCCCCTCCGCCTTCAGGAGTTCCTTCGCTTCCAGCGCCATGCTGACCATGATACCGGTCGCAACGATGGTAACGTCCTTGCCTTCCGCCATCTGGATGCCCTTGCCGATCTCGAACTTGTAAGTATCCTTGTCGAACAGGGTGGGGACGGCGGCTCTGCCGAAGCGCATATAGACGGGACCGACGTAATTGATGGCAGCCTCAACGGCGGCTCTTGCCTCGACCGCGTCCGCGGGGTTCAGGATGACCATGCCCGGGATGGTACGCATCGTGCCGAGGTCCTCGAGGCACTGGTGAGTCGCACCGTCTTCACCGACGGTGATGCCGGCGTGGGTCGCACCGATCTTGACGTTCAGGTGCGGATAACCGATCGCGTTGCGGATCGGCTCAAAGGCTCTGCCCGCGGTGAACATCGCGAAGGAAGAGCAGAACGGGATCATACCGGTCGTAGCGATACCGGCGGCGACGGAGACCATGTTGCCCTCCGCGATACCGCAGTCGAAGAACCGCTCCGGGAACGCCTTCTTGAATTTGCAGGTCTTGGTCGCCTCGGCAAGGTCGGCATCGAGGACGACGATATTCTCATACTTTGCGCCGAACTCTACGAGCGCGTCGCCGTATGCTTCTCTGGTAGCAATTTTATCAGCCATTTTCTTTTCCTCCTGCGTAATCAAAGGGACGCGATGCAGGCATTGATCTCAGCAACTGCCTGCTCGTACTGTTCCTGCTTGGGCGCGGAACCGTGCCACTTGACCTGGTTCTCCATAAAGGAAACGCCCTTGCCCTTGACCGTCTTCATAACGATCGCGGTCGGCTTGCCCTTGGTCGCCTTCGCCATATTGACGGCAGCCTCGATCTCCTCGAAGTTGTGACCGTCGATCATGATCACGTTCCAGCCGAAAGCACGGAACTTCTCGTCAAGGGGCGTGGGGTTGACGACCTCAACGACAGGACCGTCGATCTGAAGTCCGTTCCAGTCGATGAACGCGGTAAGGTTGTCCAGCTTCTTGTGCGCGGCAAACATCGCCGCTTCCCAGACCTGACCCTCTTCGGATTCACCGTCGCCGAGCACGGCGTAAACGCGGTAGTCCTTGTTTCTGATCTTGCCGGAAAGAGCCATGCCGCAGGCGGCGGAAATGCCGAGGCCGAGAGAGCCGCTCGTCATATCAACGCCGGGGGTGTGCTTCATATCCGGGTGACCCTGCAGATAGCTGTCGATCTGACGGAGCGTTTTCAAATCCTCACGGGGGAAGAAGCCCTTCAGCGCGAGAGCCGCATACAAACCGGGAGCGGTGTGTCCTTTGGAAAGGACGAAACGGTCGCGGTCCTCCCATGCGGGATTGTTCACGTCAACGCGCATTTCGTTGAAATAAAGGTATGCGAGGACGTCGGAAATGGAAAGAGATCCGCCCGGATGACCGGACTGCGCGTTGAACACGCCTTCCAGAGCGCCCAGCTTGATCTCAGCCGAGATTTTGCTCAGCTCTTTGATTTTTGCCTGATCCATGTTAGCCTCCATATTGATCCCGGCATTTTTCATGCCGATAGTATTCTTATCTATTTTATCTCTTTTCTCTCCGTTTGTCAAACCCTTTTTTCGATTTTTTCGAGAAAATAAAGAAAAAAGTCAGTAAACATTCGGTTAACAGAATGCATCCTTCCGCCGTCCGGTCATCATTCAGCCCGAAACGGCGGAGAAGCAGGAACACGGCGCCGCCGAGCAGCGCGGAAAGCAGGACGGAAAATCGCTTCGCGTGCGGCCCGCAGATCTCCGTCAGTTCCCCCGCGCTGCGCAGGAGCAGGGCGAGCCGTACGAGAACGGAGACGAAGAGGCAAAGCAAATAAAGCGGCTCCGCGCCCTCGCCGAGAGAGAGGCGCACGGCGTACAGTCCGGGCGCGGCCAGACTGCCGTACAGCGTTTTCCCGACCGTACGGTATTTACCGATCCCGTTCAGCAGGAGAAACAGCCCGCCGACGCCGATGCCCGTCAGTCCCGCCGTGACAACCGGAAAGCGGGGACGCGGCAGGAACGGAAAGACCCTTGCCGTGTTCCGTTCGTCTTCCGCGGCGTAAACCGACGCCGCGGAAGAGGTGCGGTCGACCGTACTGCCCGCCAGCAGGGCGAGCAGCGGCAGATCGGCAGCCGTGTGAAACGCGGCAGGAAGCTTCGTTTCGGCGCCTGTGCCGGTCAGTGGTGCCGCCGTGAACAGGACGGAGAGGAGCAGAAGCGGCAGCATCAGCTCCGAGAGCCGTCCGATCCCGCGGTATCCCGAGGCGGCGAGCAGCATCCCGCAGAGCAGCATCGGCAGCGCGTACGGGATCGCGTTCCCTGCCGGCGTGACCGAACGGATCCAGAAGGAGGAAAACGTCCACACAAGTTCCCCGGTGCGGAAGGCAAGAAAGCCGGTCAGCAGGAGGGCGGCGAGCCTTGTTCCCGCGCCGTCCTCCTGCCGGGAACGTCCAACGGATCTAGCCGAAAAAAACACGGCGGCGGAGAGAAGAACGGAAACAGCGACCGCCGCCGTCCCGGTCTCCCGGTCGAGATACGCCCCGGCGAGAAAAAGAAAGATCAGCATCAGCGCCAGCTGTACCGGCGTCACGGTATCGTTCGTCCTCACGGGAGCACCGTCCCGTTCTCCGCGCGCGTGAGCTTCACCTCGCAGTCATAGCCGAGCGCCGCAAGCCGCATCCGGATCCGGCGCTCCGCCTCCGACGTGAACGCGTCAGGGTCCTCCCCCGCAAGAAGCACCGCGTTCCCGCGGATCTTTCCGTTCTTCTCCTCCGCCGTGACCGTTCCGACGCCCGAAGGGCAGTCCAATACCTTTCCTTTCCAGCCGTGCCGCAGCAGTGCCAGCACCGCGGTCTCCTCTTCCCCGAGCCGCGTCCCGTCAAAGGAAAGCGCGCCCCCGATCGTACAGCCGCCTTCGGAGAGCCGCAGTCTGTCGAAAAAGAGTCCCTGTGCCGTCTGCCCCTCCGCCACGTCCCGCAGGGTGGTCATGAGATGCACGTCCGGCGCCGCCTCCGTCCTCGCCGCGAGATCTCCTCCCGCGTTCAGGATCTCCGCGGGATCGTCCTCGGTCAGGAAGACGCGGCACCTTGCGGCGGTCTCTCTGTCCGAAAGCAGTGCCGAGATCGCCTCTCCTCGTTCCTCTCCGGTCAGCCGTGCCGAAAAGACCCACGCGCCCGCCGTCCGGAAAAAGAGCCCCGCGCCGAGCTGTGCCTCCAGCGTTTTCACCGCGTCCGGCAGGCTCGTTCCCGTTCCCGTACACACGTTTCCGCCGACCCGCACCGAGACCGCGATCTCTCTCCCGTCCCCGTCCTCCGCCGGTCCGATCCCGGCCTCCGTCACGTATTTCATACCCGACGGGCGATAGGGGGCGGGAGTGAAGACCGGCTGCAGCAGCAGCGACAGAAACAAAAAAGCAAGCAGTATTCTCCGGTCCATCCCTTCGTTTCTCCGATCCTCATTTTCGTATTTGCTTTCTCCCTCTGCGCTCTCTTCCCTTCCCGGAGAGAAAAGCGGGAAGGACGCGCTGCGCCCAGACGGGGAACATGACCACGGCATCGGTCAGTCCGGTCAGCGAGCCCGGGGCAAACGGCGTCAGATACGGGATCCCGAAGGAATCCTTGTTCAGAAGCAGGGCGAGCAGCGCCGCCGACACCGCGTACAGCCCGAAAAAGCCGGAGGTCCGCGCCGCGATCATCAAAACCGGCCGGAGGATAACGACGGCGTTCATCATCGGCGGGACGGTAAAGGAGCCGATCGACGCGATCGCGGCGACGATCAGGACGGGCGTGGAGGCGATCCCCGCCTTGACCGCGCTGTCGCCGAGGACCAGCGCCGCTGCGAGGCTCACGGCGCTCCCCACGGAGCGCGGCATCCGGATCCCGACCTCGCGCACGGTCTCGAAGCAGATCAGGATGAAGGCAAGCTCGGCAAACGGGGAAAACGGGATCCCCGCCCTTGCCTCCGCCACCGTTTCCAGCAGGGAGAGCGGGATCGCCGTCTGGTGGAAAAAGAAAAGTGCGATGAAGACTGCGGGCAGATACGCGGAGACGAGCAGTCCGCCGAGGCGGAGGAGCCGGAGGAACGAAGCGAACCACGGGCTCTTCGCGTAATCCTCGGGCGACTGAAGCGACTCGGCAAACAGAAACGGCACGGTCAGAACGACCGGCGACCCGGAGACGATCACGGCGATCCGCCCTTCCGCGAGTTTTGCCGCCACGCGGTCCGGCCGCTCCGAGTTCCCGACCGCCGGGAGAAGCGGCAACCTGCCGTCCTGCAGACAGATCTCCAGCTCTCCGGAGCCGAGCAGGACCTCGGTCCTCACCCGTCCGAGACGAGCCCGCAGCTCGGCGAGCGCCATTTCGTTCACCGTTCCCTCCAGCCACATGAGGATGACCTGCGTCCGTGAGACCGAACCGACCGTGCGTTCCTCGTATTTGAGCCGGGGCGAACGGATCCGGCGGCGGATCAGCGCGGCGTTCGTCTGCGCGTTCTCGGTAAAGCCCTCCCGTGAGCCGCGCAGCACCGTCTCGGTCTCCGGTTCGCCGACGCCCCGCCCCGCGGAGTCCTGCACGGCAACGGAATACGCGCGCTTCCCGTCGGTCACGACGGCGCAGCCCTTCGCCGCGGCAAGGATCGCCTCGGTCTCACCGTATAAAGGCTCGGGCTTCCCGCCCGTCAGGCAGGAGGCGAAATCCCGCTTCTCTTCCCCGGCGTCAAGCAGCGGGTACAGGATATACGCATGGATCAGCCTCCGGTCGGTCATGCTCTCCAGAAAGAGGACGGTGATCTCCTCCGTTCCGAAGGCCAGCCGTCTGACCGCGAGGTCACCGACGTCACCGAACGCCGAAACGATCCGTTCCACCTCCATAAGCCCCTCCCGTTTTTTCTTTATTCTGCCGTAAAACGGGAAATATTATACCAAAACCGCCGCCGTTTCTTGACAAAGGCGGGGCGGCGTGCTATAATGATTTGATAAAATAAGGCAAACTGTTGAAGAGAGGTTTTCATATGATCAAAAAACCGCGCGGCACCATGGACGTCTTCCCGGAAGAGGTCGTTTACTGGCAGCGCATCGAATCGACGGCGCGTGACGTCGCCGCGAGATACGGCTTCGGAGAGATCCGCCTCCCCACGCTGGAAATGACTGAGCTCTTTCAGAGAGGCGTCGGCGATACGACCGACGTGGTCCAGAAGGAAATGTACACCTTTGAGGACCGGGACGGCAAGAGCCTGACCCTGCGCCCCGAGGGAACTGCCGGGACCGTCCGTGCCATCATCGAGAACGGCAGATGCTCCGACGCGCTCCCGATCAAGCTTTACTATATCCTGAACTGCTTCCGCCACGAAAAACCGCAGGCGGGCAGATACCGCGAGTTTTATCAGTTCGGCGTCGAGATGTTCGGCGCGCCGAACGCCGCCGCGGACGCGACCGTCATTTCTCTGGCGAACACCATGCTCCGCACGCTCGGCGTGAAGGATATCACCCTGCACATCAATTCCATCGGCTGCCCCGACTGCCGTCCGAAATATCACGCAGCACTGAAGGAATATTTCTCCGCGAGGCGTGAGACGCTCTGCCCGACCTGTCAGGGCCGCCTCGACACCAACCCGCTCCGCATTCTCGACTGCAAGAATCCCGAATGCAAGGAGCTCGCGCTCGCCGCGCCCAAAACGGTCGACTTTCTCTGCGACGCGTGCCGCGATCACTTCGACACCCTGAAAAAGTGTCTTGACGCCGAGGGGATCTCCTACGGCATCGATCCGATGATCGTCCGCGGACTGGACTATTACACGAAGACCGTATTCGAATTCATCGCCCCGGTCGTCGGCGCGCAGAGCACCGTCTGCGGCGGCGGCAGATACGATGGCCTCATGAAGGAGCTGGGCGGACCCGAAATGGCGGGCATCGGCTTCGGCATGGGGATCAACCGCCTCATCCTTGCCATGCAGGGTTCCGGCATCACGCTGACACCGGACGACCGTCCCGCGCTTTATATCGCCTCGATGGGCGATGCCGCCGCTGTCACCGCGATGGGGATCGTGGAAGCGATGAGACGAAGCGGCATCCACGCCGAGACCGATCTCTGCGGGCGCAGCCTGAAGGCACAGATGAAATACGCGGACAAGCTCGGCGCGAAATACACCCTCATCCTCGGCGACAGTGAACTCGAATCCGGCACCGCAAAACTGAAAAATATGTCAGACAGCACGCAGACCGACGTCTCCGTCACGGATACCGACGCCCTCTGCAGGCTCGTGACCGAATAAAAAAGAGGAAAAGAAAATGGCAGAACTGTTAAGCAAAAACGACAGAAGAACCAAATACTGCGGTGAATTCCGCGAAAGCGACGTCGGCGCCCGCGTCTGCGTCATGGGCTGGGTCCAGCGTCAGCGCGACCTCGGGAGCCTGATCTTCATCGACCTCCGCGACCGTTCCGGCATCGTCCAGCTTGCCTTTGACGAGGCAACCGAAAAGAGCATTTTCGACACTGCCTTCGGGATCCGTGCGGAGTACGTCCTCTGCGCCAAGGGCGTCGTCAGAAAGCGCTCCTCCGTCAACACGAACATCCCGACCGGTCTCGTCGAGATCGCGGTCGACGAGCTCAAGGTCCTCTCCACGGCGCAGACGCCTCCCTTCGCGATCGAAGAGAACAGTGACGTCCGCCCCGAGCTTCGCCTGAAGCACCGTTATCTGGACCTCCGCCGCCCCGATCTGCAGCGCAACCTCATGGCGCGCTCGAAGATCTCCGGCATCGCCCGCCGCTATTTTGAAGAGCAGGGCTTCCTCGATATCGAGACCCCCTGCCTGATCAAACCGACGCCCGAGGGCGCCCGCGACTATCTGGTCCCCTCCCGCGTCCATCCCGGCAAGTTCTACGCCCTGCCCCAGTCTCCCCAGCTGTATAAGCAGCTGCTGATGCTGTCCGGCTTCGACCGTTACTTCCAGATCGCCCGCTGCTTCCGCGACGAGGACCTGCGTGCCGACCGTCAGCCCGAATTCACGCAGATCGACCTTGAAATGTCCTACATCACGCAGGACGTCATCATCGAGGTCGTGGAGGGCTTCCTCAAGCGGCTCTTCAAGGAATTCAAGGGCATGGATATCTCCCTCCCGCTGCAGCGCATGACCTACGCCGAGGCGATGGACCGCTTCGGCTCCGATAAGCCCGACCTCCGTTTCGGCATGGAACTGAAGGACCTGACCGGGCTGCTCCGCGGCACCGCCTTCAAGGTCTTCGCCGGCGCGATCGAAAACGGCGGCTCCGTCCGCGGCATCAACGTCAAGGGCGCGGGCAGGTTCACGAGAAAAGAGATCGATTCTCTTGCCGAGTATGCGAAGTCCTATAAGGCAAAGGGGCTTGCTTGGCTCAAGAAAAACAACGGTGAGGTCTCCTCTTCCTACGCCAAGTTCCTGACGCCCGAAGAGAACGCCGCCATCGAGGCAAAGCTGGAGCTGGAGGACGGCGACCTGCTCCTGATCGTCGCCGACCGGAACGGCATCGTTTACGACACGCTCGGTGCGCTCCGCTGCGAATGCGCGAGACGTCTCGGTCTGATCAAAAAGGGCGACTACAAGATGCTGTGGATCACCGAGTTCCCGCTTCTGGAATACTCCGAAGAGGACGGCAGATACTACGCCAAGCACCATCCCTTCACCATGCCGATGGAGGAAGACCTGCCCTATCTTGAGACCGAGCCCGAAAAGGTCCGTTCGATCGCCTACGATATCGTCATCAACGGTACCGAGGCGGGCGGCGGCTCCATCCGTATCCACACGCCCGACATCCAGACCCGGATGTTCCACGCGCTCGGCATGAGCGACGAGGAATCGCAGACCAAGTTCGGCTTCCTGCTGGAAGCGTTCAAATACGGTACGCCTCCGCACGGCGGCCTCGCCTTCGGTCTGGACCGTCTCGTCACGCTGATGCTCGAGCTTGACGATATCCGCGACGTCATCGCTTTCCCGAAGGTACAGAACGCCTCCGAGCTCATGACCATGTGCCCCGCGCTTCCCGACGAAAAAGCGCTGGACGAGCTGAGCATCGCGGTCACCAGAACCGAGGAATAACGTCCGGGCAGTTTCCCGAAACAAAAACAGAGACCGCACGCAGCCGATCGTTTTCCGGCGCGTGCGGTCTTCTTTCGTTTTCTGTTGAGGGATCCGCTTCACTTTTCCGTCAGTCCGAGAAGCAGGCGGATCAGGTCCGCGCTCTCTTCCGAGGCGCCGACCGTCAGCGGGGAATGGACCCCCGCGTCAACGGTACTGCCCTCCAGCGAGCCGTACGGATCGTCCCGGTACAGGAAGCCGACGTAGGCGTCGATGCCCGCGCCCTCTTCCAGGGCCTCCAGCTCCAGGAACCGGAGCGCACATTCCGTCGCAAGGCAATAACTCGGGACGTAGGTCGGATAAAGGAACAGATGCGGGATCTCGAACCAGAGCAGCTCGTAATAGGTATCGTCCGTCTCGTCGATGACGCCCCATTTCACCGAGACCTCGCGGAAAATGCGGTTCAGGTCCTCGACCGTCTTCACGTCGCCCGACAGATAGACCTGCGCCTCAAAGTCGGCGTACAGTCCCTGATACAGCATGGTGTCCACGGCGTCGAGCAGCGCGTTGACCCGGTAATCCTCTGCGGTCTCCTCATCAAGGATCCCGTCCATCCGGAGAGAGGAGAGCAGCGCGAGCGAGACCGAATAGCACTCGGAAAGGTCGACATCGGAGGTCCCGCCGTAGTTGATCATCATATCGCAGAAATGGCCGAATTCGTGCGTCAGCGTCGAGAGATCGTCCGCCGTTCCGTACGGATTGATAAAAATGAACGGTGTGGAATAGGAGGAGAAGTAAACGGTAAAGCTCATGTCCTCCTTGTTGACCGAGGGCTCCATGTCCAAAAGTCCGTTCTCGGTCATCAGATCCCGGACGGTCACGAACGGCTCGCCGTACTTCTCACAGAGCTGGTCGAATTTCGCCTTCACTTCCTCTTCTCCGAGTTCGGGCATCGCGGCGTATCCGATCCCGGCTTCCTCGATCTCCTTCTGCAGCGGAACGAACGCGGCGCACAACGAGTCAAGGTACGCGGAGACCGTCCGGTAAGAGACGCCCCTGCCGAGCTCCGCTCCGGCAAGCTCGGCATAGGAATCGTATCCCGCCGCCTCCGCCTTGCGTGCCCGCACGTCCATCAGCGAGAGGAAGATCCCGCCCGCCAGCGCGTTATACCGTCTGTAATACGTCTCGTAGATCTCGTAATAGTCCTCCGCGGGGATCGTCTCGTCCTCCCCGAGCAGATCCACGTGCAGCTCTTTTCCCTTCCATTCGATCACGGGATCGGCAAGCAGCGCACGGTACTGCTCCACGAGGGCGTTTTCCTCCTGCTCGCATGCCAGATACGCCGGATTGGTGTACAGCGGATGCTCCAGATAATCCGTCAGGAAGCCGGGGATGCCGATGTATTCGTTTTCCAGCTTCTCGCAGTGCTCCGATTCCGCGGCGGCGATCAGAAACCGTTCGTGCAGCTCGTCGATCCGCGGCAGATTCTCCGCAAGCCAGACCTCCTCTTCCCCGAAAAACGTATCCGCCATGTTGAGGGAATAGCGCGTCGAGGCGTACGCGTCCATCGTGTACACTTCGTTGTACCGCTCGAACTCCTCGTTCAGGAGCGTGATGAGCTTCATATAGCCCGCGTTGCCGTCGCGGATCGACGACACGGCGTCCTCCACCTTTGCGGCGTAATCGTCAACGTCGGGGCGGTGGTACGTGATGTCACTGAACCTGACGGGATCGTCGGAATCGGTCGACAGAAATCCGCAGGAGGTCAGAAGCACGGTCAGCAGTAAAAAAAGGGACAGAAGTCTTTTCATTCGTTCCTTCCTTTCACGTCGTTTTTTTCAGTATAGCATAATCCGTCGGATTATGCAAGTCAAAAAGCGTTTTTTCCGAAACCTTGGGCAAAGCCCTTTACAATTGACGCGCATCCTGCTATAATATAGTGAGAGGGAGTGTTTATGCCTCTTTTCCCTCACGAGTCTCAGGAACACGGGTTCCGGGAACGTAAGCTCACAGAAGAAGGGATTCTGCCATGAAACTGATTCTTGCCATTATCAACAGCGACGATGCCTACGCGGTCAACAGTCATCTGGTCAAAGCGGGGTTCCCCGTCACGAAGATCTCCTCCACCGGCGGTTTTCTGACGAAGGGCAACACGACCTTTCTGACCGGCGTCAAGGACGAGGACGTGGAGACCTGCATCGGCATCATCGGACAGTACAGCAAAAAGAGAACGCAGCCCATGCCCGCAGACCCCTCCTACGGTCAGACGATCGCGCCGATCCCCACGGAGATCGTGGTCGGCGGAGCGACGGTCTTCGTCCTGAACGTGGAAGATTACCGTCACCTGTGATCACGGCATGAAAGAACGATTTGACGCGCTGTACGGCAACGAGAGGCTGAAGACCTATCTGACAGCCGCTGCGGACCGCGGTTCTCTCTCGCACGCTTACCTCATCGAGGGCGCGGCGGGAACGGGGAGACATCTCGTTGCTTCCCTGATCGCAAAGACGCTCGTCTGTACCGCCTCCT
This sequence comes from Eubacteriales bacterium, assembly GCA_045617585.1. Classification (GTDB taxonomy): domain Bacteria; phylum Bacillota; class Clostridia; order Oscillospirales; family CAG-272; genus CAKRZE01. The sequence goes on along the minus strand of JAZLIW010000052.1, from coordinate 8,507 downwards.
CCGGCAAGCCGTGCGGCGTCTGCCTTGCCTGCAGGAAGGTGGAGCTCGGAGAGCACCCCGACGTCCTGACCTATTCCGTCCCCAGGGACCGGAAAACGATCGGCGTCGACACCGTCCGTGCCGTCCGGGAAGAGGCTTACTATACGCCGAACGAAAGCGACCGGCGCGTATTCGTGATCGAAAACGCGGAAGCCATGACCGTTCAGGCGCAGAACGCGCTGCTGAAGATCCTGGAGGAGCCGCCTGCCGCTGCCGCTTTCCTGCTGATCACGGAGAGCCTTTCCTCCATGATCCCGACGATCCAGTCCCGTGCCGCGATCCTGCGGACCGAACGTTTTTCCGCCGAGGCACTGGACGGCTATTTAACGGAAAACGAGCCGAAGGCAAGGGCGCTGAAGGAATCCGACCCCGACGCGTACCAGGCCGTGCTCCGTCTGTCGGACGGCTCTGCGGGAAAAGCGCTGACCCTGCTCGGCTCGAAAAAAGACGGGCAGGAGGTCAAAGAAGCCGCTGCCGCGGAGCACGTCGCGGAGCTGCTCTCCTCCGGGACGCATCCCGAGCTGCTCTTATACCTGAACGGCGCCGCCGCAACGAGAGACGCGCTGATCCGCCTCTGCGAGCTGATCGCGCTCGCAATGCGGGATCTGGTTGCGATCCGCACCGCGAAAAACGCGAAATGTCTGTTTTTTGCCGACAGCGAAAAGGCGAGAGCGATCTCCGACCGCCTCACCATCGCCGCCCTGCTCCGGATGGGGCAGATCGCCTCCGCGGCAGCCGGGGACCTGAACGCCAACGTCAACGTGCAGACGGCGCGGATCCTGCTCGCGGAAGCCCTCTTTGAAGCAAGATCCGTATGAGCGGAAACGGCCGCACATACAAGAATACGAAATCACGATTTCAGAAAGCAAAGGTTATCAGTATGAACGAAGAAGAAAAAAGCGGCGCCCTTCCCGCGGAAGAGACCGGGGCGGAGGAGACCGACGGCACCCTGATTGCCGGCACCGTGACCGAAGACGGGGAAGCAGCGGCAGAACCGGAGGAAGAGACCGATACGGAGGACCCCGTCTCCGGGGATCCGCCGGAGGAAGAAGCCGCCGCGGAACCGCTCCCTGCCGAGCCGGTCGAGGTCATCGGCGTCCGCTTCAAAAAGCAGGGGAAGATCTATTATTTCGACCCCGTCGGCGTGAAAGCCGCGAAAAACGATCACGTCATCGTCGACACCTCCCGCGGGCAGGAATACGGACTCGTCGCGCTCGGGAACCGGATGGTGAACGGGAACGAGATCGTCCCGCCGCTCCGGAAGACCGTCCGTCTCGCGACCGCCGAGGACGACGCGCACTATCAGGAGAACCTGCGCCGGGAGACCGACGCGTTCAACGTCTGTCTCGAACAAATCGAGCTGCATCAGCTCGGCATGAAGCTGGTCGACGTGGAATACACCTTCGACAACAGCAAGCTGCTCTTTTATTATACCGCCGACGGGCGCGTGGACTTCCGCGAGCTCGTCAAGCACCTTGCCTCCGTTTTCCGTACCCGCATCGAGATGCGTCAGATCGGGATCCGCGACGAGGCAAAGATGATGGGCGGGCTTGGTGTCTGCGGACGCCCCTACTGCTGCGCGAGCTTCCTCAACGACTTCGTGCAGGTCTCCATCAAGATGGCAAAGGAGCAGAACCTTTCCCTCAACTCCGCGAAGATCTCCGGTGCCTGCGGCAGACTGATGTGCTGCCTGCGCTATGAATACGAGACGTATCAGGCTGAGGCGGCGATCACCCCCAAGGTGGATGCGGTCGTGGATACGCCCGACGGGCAGGGGCTCGTCGTCGAGGCCAATCCGCTCTGCGGAATGTGCAAGGTCATGATGCTGAACGCGATCGGTCAGCCGCCAAAGACCTTCCTGCGCGACGACCTGAAGCCGACCGGACAGATGAAGCGGGATCTCCCGCCCGAGGTCCTGCATCCCACACCCGACCCCGAGGAAGCAGCCAGACGGGCAGACCGCCGTGCCGAGCGCCGTTCCCTCCGTCCCCGCCCCGAGAACAAGCCGGTGAGAGCCAAATCCTTCGAGGAGGCGGAAGCGCTCCGCGCCGAAGCAATGGAGGCGGAAAAGAACGCGAAAGCGGAACGGAACCGCAAAAACGCCGAGGAGCGCACCGATACGGAAGGGACCGTCCCTGCCGTACCGGAGGGGATCCCGGCAGGCACCGCGGCGGAGGAAATTCCCGCTGCATCCGAGGCTAAAACCCAGACCGATTCCGCCGGAGAAGGCAAAAAGAACGACGGCCATCGGTATCGCGGCGGCAGAAAGCATCCCCGCGGCGGTCAGCGCCGCCCCGGAAACGGAGACCGTTCCGGAAACGGAGACCGTTCCGGTAACGGAGACCGCTCCGGTAACGGAGACCGCTCCGGAAACGGCGAACGAAACGGGAAAGACGGGAACGGAGCACCCCGCGGAGACCGCGCGGCGAACGCCTCCGGGAAAAAACCGGACCGTCCCTCCGGAAAAACCGGCGAAAACTGAAGAAAAAAACGGATTATTTACAGAAACGTGATTGATTTCCGTAAATAACTGTGATATAATGCAAATAACGTAAGAAAAATGGAGGTGTCCTGACATGGCATACAAAATCGACAAAGACCTCTGCCTCGGCTGCGGCGCGTGCGCAGAGCAGTGCCCCGTTTCGGCGATCAAAGAAACCGAGGATGGCAAATACGAGATCAATCCCGACGAGTGCCTTGACTGCGGTTCCTGCGCAGAGCAGTGCCCCGTTGAAGCTCCCAAGGCTGAATGATCATCGAAAAAAGGACCTCCCTGCGGCTTCCGCAAGGAGGTCTTTTTTCGTCTTTTTTTGTCGTCCTGCCGGAACGGCGGTTCACGCGTCCTTTCCCGTACCGCGGCAGACGAAGAACCAGCGCTCGTCGTCCTCACTCCACGGGGTCTCACCGAGGTCCGAGGTCACGGAGATCAGCTCCAGCCCCGCCTTTTTCAGCGCGGACGTGATCTGGCGCATGGAATAGCGGTATTCCCGCTGTACCTCGTCAAACCGCTCGTAGCGATCGGTCGTTTCGTCGTACGCAAAGATCGAAAGATAAAAATCGCAGATCCCGCTCTTTTCCCGGTACTCGTTATGCCATCCGCAGAAGACGTTATCCGCTTCCAGCACGTAATCCCGGTCCCCGTAGACCTCACGGAATTTCTTCGGCGTGTTCATATCGAACGCGAAGATCCCGTCCGGATTCAGGTAATTGTTGACCAAAGAAAAAACCCGGGTCAGATCCTTCACCGTGGGAAGATAATTCAGGCTGTCAAGGCAGCAGAAGACCGCGTCCACCGTGCCGTAGAGTTCCAGCTCGCGCATATCCTGCTGCAGCCATAAAACGCCTTCCCCGCCCGGCTTGTTCCGCGCGGCGTCCAGCATATCGGCAGACAGATCGACGCCGATCATGTCGTGCCCGCGCTTTTTCATCTCCAGCGTCAGCGTTCCCGTCCCGCACGCGAGATCGAGCCAGATCCCGTCGTGCCGCTTCCCGTACCTGCCGATCACAGCCTCCAGCCGGTCCGCCCAGCCGGGAACGTCGACCTCCGCGTTCAGCGCGTCGTAAAACGGCGCAAGCGACGTATACTGCCCGCTCATTTCCGCTTTCCGATCCGGTCAAGAACGATCGAATACCCGTCCTTCCCGTATTTCAGGGAACGGTTCACACGGCTGATGGTCGCCGTCGACAGTCCCGTTTTCTCCGCGATCTCGGAATAGATGTAATTCTCATTCAGCATCTTTGCCGTTACGAGACGTTTTGCCATCTCCTGGATCTCGGAGATCGTGCAGACGTCCTCAAAGAAACGATAGCACTCGTCCAGATTATCCAGCGACAATATCGCACGGAATAAAAGGTCGGTATTCTCGTCACGAAACTTTTCCGCCATATTTCAAGATCCTTTCGCTTCAAACCGGAACCACTCCGGGGAGAAGGTTCCTTTTTTTCTTTCATTATACCCTTTTTCGGAGCGGAAGTAAAGTCAAAACCGTGTTAATTCAAAAAAAGTTCATAGTTTTTTGCCATTTTTTCGACGGATTTGCAAGATTTCGTTCTCCATTTTTATCCATCACGCCAAGAAACGGGAAGCGCTCCCGCCGTCTTCTGTCGGAACTGACGAAAATTCCGCGTTTGAAAAATACCAGTTGATTTTTTTGTATTTTTTGATATAATGTTATCCGTAAATGAAGCAAGTGACATGCCAAAGGAGGATCCATCGTGTACGAAACGATCATTACCCTCATCGCGAGACAGTTCCAGATCGAAGAAGACTCCGTCGATGAGAACACGAATTTTGCAGACGACCTCGGCGCCGATTCCATGGACATGGTCGAGTTGATCTCTTCCGTCGAGGATTGCCTCGATATGGAGATCCCCGACGAAGACGTCCCCGATCTCTGCACCGTCCGCGATCTTTGCGAATACGTAGAGCGGACCGATTTCTGATCCGCGCTGCCGGACCGAAGACGGCCCGGCGCAACCACACGACTTCCGCCGATCAGCGGCGGTGCCGGAAGACTTATGGAAACGGGCAGTCCCCACGGGTCCATCCCTGCGGGATTCCCGGCGCCATCGGTCAGAGAAAGCACCCGCGGCATTCCCGGCGCTTTTTTCTTTTTTCCGAAAGACCGAAAACGAAAAGGAGGAATCCGTTTTGTCCCGATTTGCCGAAAAGCTGGCGCAAACCCCATCCGCGGCGGTGATCGTATCTGTCGCGCTGATGCTGTTCTGCGGGTTTGCCATGACGAGGCTCACGAAAAAGCTGCGTCTGCCGAACGTCACCGCGTATATCATCGTCGGGATCCTGCTCGGTCCGTCCGTCCTCGGTGTGATCCCGACCGGAGTCATTGAGGGAATGGATTTTCTTTCCGACGTCGCCCTCGCCTTCATCGCCTTCGGGACCGGGGAATTCTTCCGTCTCGGCGAGCTCAGGAAGAACGGCGCCAAAACCGCCGTGATCACGGTATTCGAGGCGCTGCTTGCCTCGGTCCTCGTCTTCTTCGTCTGCTTTACCCTGCTCCGGCTCGATCTGTCGTTTTCCCTCGTTCTCGCCGCGCTTGCATCGGCGACTGCCCCCGCCTCGACCGTCATGACCATCCGGCAGACGGGCGCGAAGGGAGACTTCGTCTCGACACTGCTGCAGGTCGTCGCGCTGGACGATATCGTTGCGCTCGTGGCGTACAGCATCGCCATCGCCGCGGCGACCGCCTCTTCCGCGAACGCGGTCGGCAGCATCCTGCTTCCGATCCTCACCAACCTCGGCGTTCTGGCGCTGGGCGGCGGCTTCGGTTTTCTCCTCAAGCTGCTGATCCAGCCCAAAACGAGAAGCACGGACAACCGCCTGATCATTTCCCTCGCGCTCCTCTTCGCCTTCTGCGGGATCTGCGCCTTTCTCGGGATCTCGCCCCTGCTCGGCTGTATGTCGATGGGGACGGTCTACATCAATCTGACGGACGACGATAAGCTGTTCAAGCAGCTGAATTATTTCGATCCCCCGATCCTTCTCCTGTTCTTCGTCCGTTCGGGACTCAACTTCCGTCTGGATCTGCTCCTCCGCGCTTCCGGCTCGGTCGGGAACGCGCCGCTGCTCCTCGTCGGCGTCCTGTACTTCGTCTTCCGCATCCTCGGAAAGTACGCCGGGGCGTTCATCGGCTGCCTCGTCACGAAAAAACAGAAAAACACGAGGAACTATCTCGGCTTCGCTCTGATCCCGCAGGCAGGCGTTGCCATCGGTCTTGCCGCGATCGGTGCCCGCTCTCTCGGCGGGACGGTCGGAAGCGCGCTCGAGACCATCATCCTCGCCTCCTCGGTGCTCTACGAGCTCGTCGGCCCCGCCTGCGCGAAATTCGCGCTGTGGCGCTCCGGCTCCTATTCCAATAAGCTGGAGGATCTCGTCCCGGAAGCGGAGCTCCCCCTGCCCGAAAAAGAGAAAACGCAGACCGAGCTTCTGATCGAGAGGATCAGGGTCATTCAGGAAAAGATGCCGCCCGCGCTCCGCTATCACGAAGAAGAGGAAAACGCGTTTACCGAAGCGGCGGAGGAACAGAGTGCCGCCGTGCTTCACGAAATAGAATACCGCCGTATGCAAAGAAAGGGGAAACGGTAATATGAACGAATACGTTGATCCCATCGTCCGTGCCATCGGACTGCCGCAGCTTTCCGGGCTGACGCTTGCCTCCGTGGCCTTACGTGTCTTCCTGTCCCTTGCCCTGTCCGCATGGATCGGCTGCGAACGCTCCGAAAAACGCCATGCCGCGGGGCTGCGCACCTTTATGATCGTCTCTCTTGCCTCGACCGTTTCCATGCTGCTCGACCGCTTTTTGAGTCAGACGGGCTCCCTCCCGGTGCCGATCGTTTCCGCGGCGTCGGTCGTAGCGGTCGCGATCATTACGGTCAATTCCATTCTGTACAGCGCCAGAAGTCAGATCAAGGGGCTCACTACCTCGGTCGGGCTCTGGTCCTGCTGCATCATCGGTCTGACCGTCGGCGCGGGCTTCTACACCGTGTCGCTGATCGGCTTTGCCGGGCTGCTGATCAGCCTCTCTCTGTTCCCGCAGTTTGAAAAGTATCTGAAAAACCGCTCCAATCACTTCGAGGTCCATCTGGAGCTGAAGGAGGTCCGCTGCCTCCCCAATTTCGTCAAGACCATCCGCGAGCTCGGCATGGTCATCGACGATATCGAGGCAAATCCGGCTTACGTCGGCTCCGGTCTCTCGGTCTACACCGTCGCGATCTCGGTCAACAGCAAGGAACTGAAGCAGTACAAAACCCACCGGGAGATCATCGAAGCGCTCTCCTCCCTCGACTATATCATGCACATTGAAGAAATGAACTGAACTCTTGACTTTTGCGTACCTTTGTGGTAGAGTGAAAGAAAAAAAGCGAGGTGCATCGATATGCTTCCGTACCGTCCCTCCGATAACGTCATGTTCGACGCCTGGTTCACCACCCGCGGGGAGGAGATCCACGCGTTCCATCTGCAGAACGGCAGCCTCAGCCATCCGGAGGATCCGAACGGCTGGGCGATCGGCCACGCCGTCTCAAAGGACGGCATCCGCTGGGAGCCGCTCCCGCCCATCCTTCCCCCGCTCTTCGACGAGAGCGTCCCGGAGGACTTCCACAGTAAATTCACCGGCTGCGCCGTAAATCGCGGCGGCATCTGCTATCTGTTCTACACGATGCGCGACAAGGCGGCGACCAACCAGCGCATCGGCCTCGCGATCTCCGAGAACTGGATCACGTTCAGACGGTACGAGGGGAACCCCGTGATCGTCAACGATCCGGAAACGCTGATCGGCTACGAAAATATCGGGAACTACGACTGGAACATCGTCGACTGCCGTGACCTCGTCGTCGCGGAGGCGGGGCCGGACGATTATTACGGCTATTACGCGGCTGCCGCCGACCTCGGCGGGCGCTGCCCGGTCGGCGTCATCGCGATGGTGCGCAGCAGCGATCTGCTCCACTGGAGCAAGCCGAAGATCGTCTACGCCGCGGATCACGCAGGCGTTCTCGAAGTCCCGGACGTCTTCTTCCTGAACGGGAAATGGGTCCTCACCTGCCTCTGCGGCATGAATTACAGCGGCAGAGGTTATTCGGACGACGAATACGCCTCCAACGGCACCTTCTTCGCGCTCTCCGACAGCCCGGAGGGACCCTTCGTGATGCCGGAGAAAAACGGTCTGCTTCTCGCCGGTCCGGTGCAGAGCGGCTTCACCTGCCGTTCCTATCTCTTCCCCGGCACGTCCCGCCGCGTTCTGACCTATGTCGACCGCGCGGCAAACGGGACCGCGATGTCCTACCCGAAGGAGTTGGTGCTCGAGGACGGGATCCTGAAGGCGCGCTTCTTCGGTCCGCTCGCCGACCGCTTCGGCAGCCCGCTGCCCCTGCCCGCGCCCGCAAAGGAGCAGAACAGCTTCGCGTGGAAGACCTACGGCGGAGAGGTGACGGAAGAGAACGGCGTGCTGATCCTCGTCACCGGCGAAAAGGACTATCACGCGGTCTCCTATCCCGTCTCGGCGCCGGGTGCCGTCATCGACGCGAAAATCGCCGTGAACGCCTTCGGCGGCGGGGTCTTCCTCCGCACCGACTGCCCGTATCTCCTCCTTCTGGAGCCGGAAAAACAGCGTGTTGCGCTCTGGAAGCTCTATTCCTTCGAGCCGATCGGCATCCGCTCGCTGAAGCTTGAAAAAGGAAAAGACTACGCGCTGAAGGTCCTGCTTTCAGGTCACGTCATCGAGGTCTATCTCGACGGCGTCCTCGTCCTCCAGTGCGGTCTGCCCATGCCGTCCGTCGTTTCCCTCGGCATCGCCGCCGACCGCGGGACGGTCACGGCAAAGGAGATCGTCATCCGGACCGTGTGATCGGATCCGGCCCCGTGAAGTTTTCGGTTATGACGAGGCTTTCAATTTCCCGTTTCAGGTCGTTTCTTCTGTCATGGTCGTTTTTAAACGCAATCAGTTCAAGCTCTG
>JAZLIW010000051.1:0-2536 GCA_045617585.1 Eubacteriales bacterium | reverse complement strand
CGAATTCGGGTCTTCCACAGGGACCGAACGGTCTGCCGTGGTTCATACCCGGCTTTCCGTTGTGCATCTCGTGACGCGGGCCGAATTCGGGTCTTCCGCAGGGACCGAAGGGTCTGCCGTGGTTCATACCCGGCTTTCCGTTGTGCATCTCGTGACGCGGGCCGAATTCGGGTCTTCCGCAGGGACCGAAGGGTCTGCCGTGGTTCATGCCCGGTTTACCGAAATGCATCCCGTGACGCGGGCCGAATTCGGGTCTTGCGCAGGGTCCGAACGGTCTGCCGTGGTTCATCGGCTTGCCATAGTGCATCTCGTGACGCGGGCCGAATTCGGGTCTTCCGCAGGGACCGAAGGGTCTGCCGTAGTTCATGCCCGGTTTACCGAAATGCATTCCGTGACGCGGGCCGAAGTCAGGTCTTGCGCAGGGGCCGAACGGTCTGCCGTGGTTCATACCCGGCTTTCCGTAGTGCATCCCGTGGCGCGGACCGAAATCGGGTCTTCCGCAGGGACCGAAGGGCTTGCCGTGGTTCAGAGGCTTGCCATAATGCATCCCGTGACGCGGGCCGAATTCGGGTCTTGCGCAGGGGCGGCAGTGCGCTTTGCCCCGGACCCCTCCGTGGAAACGGAACGGGCGGACGTGAGAGTGGGTGTGCGAATGAGTTTTGAAAATGTTGTTCTGTGCGTTGTCTATAGTAATACTCTCCTTTTTATTCCATACGGATCAGTCGGCAGCGAGTCTGCCGTCTTTGACCGTAATTGTCAGTGTGGTATCGGGTTCGGGATCCTCCGCAACGATCTTGCGTGCGATCAGGGTCTCGAGCGACGATTGCAGATAGCGCTTGAGGGGACGGGCGCCGTAGATCGGGTCGTACCCCTTTTCAATGATGAATTCCTTCGCCTCGGTCGTGACCTCGATCGAGAGGCGCTTTTCCGCGAGGCGGGAACGGAGATCGTTCAGCAGCAGCTCCACGATCCCGCCGACGTTCTCCCGGGTCAGCGGCTTGTAGAAGACCGTCTCGTCCAGACGGTTGAGGAATTCCGGGCGGAAGGAGCGTTTGAGCAGGGCAGTGACGTCCTTTCTCGCTTCTTCGCTGATCTCCCCGTTTTCTTCGATCCCCTCGAGGATCCGGTCGGAGCCGAGGTTGGAGGTGAGGATCAGGATGGTGTTCTTGAAGTCCACCGTTCTGCCCTGGCTGTCGGTGATCCGCCCGTCGTCAAGGACCTGAAGCAGGACGTTGAAGACGTCGGGATGCGCCTTTTCGACCTCGTCGAAGAGGACGACGGCGTAGGGCTTGCGGCGGACCGCCTCGGTGAGCTGACCGCCCTCGTCGTATCCGACGTATCCGGGAGGCGCTCCGATCAGACGGGAGACCGAGTATTTTTCCATATACTCGCTCATATCGATGCGGACCATGTTGTGTTCGTCGTCGAACAGTGCTTCCGCCAGCGCTTTTGCGAGCTCCGTCTTTCCTACGCCGGTCGGACCGAGGAAGAGGAAGGATCCGATCGGGCGGCGCGGGTCCCGGATCCCGGCGCGGGAGCGCAGGATCGCGTCCGCGACCTTGCCGACCGCCTCGTCCTGTCCGATCACGCGCCGGTGGAGCAGATCGTCCAGATGGAGCAGTTTTTCGCGTTCCCCCTCCACGAGGCGGGAGACCGGGATCCCGGTCCAGCGCGCCACGATGCGGGCGATCTCCTCTTCGGTGACCGTGTCGCGCAGCAGGGTGTTCCGCTTTTCTCCGTCCTCCGCCGCTCTTTCGGCTGCCTCCAGTTCCTTTTTCAGGGAGGGGAGCTTGCCGTATTTCAGCTCGGCGGCACGGTCCAGATCGTATTCGTTCTGTGCCTTCTCGATCAGGGCGTTGGTCTGTTCGATCTCTTCTCTGAGTTTCTGGACTTTGCCGATGGAATCCTTTTCGTTTTCCCATTTGGCCCTCATGGCGGAGAAGCGCTCGCGGCTTTCGGTCAGCTCCTGCCGGATCTCGTCAAGATGCCCGGCGGAAAGCTTGTCGGTCTCTTTCTTCAGCGCCGCCTCCTCGATCTCAAGCTGCATGATGCGGCGGGAGATCTCATCCATTTCGGTCGGCATGGAGTTCATTTCGGTCTTGATGAGGGCGCATGCCTCGTCCACGAGGTCGATCGCTTTGTCCGGCAGGAACCGGTCGGAAATATACCGGTCGGACAGCGTCGCGGCGGCGATCAGCGCGGAATCGTGGATCTTGACGCCGTGGTAGACCTCGTACCGCTCCTTCAGTCCGCGCAGGATGGAGATCGTGTCGGGGACGGAGGGCTCGTCGATCAGGACGGGCTGGAAGCGGCGCTCGAGTGCGGCGTCCTTCTCGACGTATTTCCGGTATTCGTCCAGCGTCGTGGCACCGATGCAGTGCAGCTCACCGCGGGCGAGCATCGGTTTGAGCAGATTGCCCGCGTCCATCGCGCCTTCGGTCTTTCCGGCGCCGACGATCGTGTGCAGCTCGTCGATGAAGAGGATGATCCGTCCGTCGGAGCTGCGGACCTCGTTCAGGACGGCCTTCAGCCGTTC
>JAZLIW010000050.1:0-4153 GCA_045617585.1 Eubacteriales bacterium | reverse complement strand
CCGGTCTGCTATAATAATCAAGCAATCGGCAATGGGGATTTGTGTAACGGCAGCACGACAGACTCTGACTCTGTTTGAGGGGGTTCAAATCCCTCATCCCCAGCCAACAAAAAAAGGACATTTGGCTACCAGACAAATGTGCGTTTTTTGAATGATGTTTGCCCTCACGGGCAAATGATGTACCCTGCGGGTATGATGTTGCCTTCGGCAATGATGTGACTTGCGGGGCATGAGGGGCAAACATCGCATCATTGCGGCACGAAGTGCCGGGCATCATTTCGCAGCGAAGCAGAGAAACATCATTTGCCGCATAGCGGCGACATCATTGACTTTTCAATGAATATGCGGTAACGCGCTCTCCCTCAGTCGCCCGCGGCAAGCCGCCGGCGCAAGCTCCCTCCCGGAGAGAGCCTTATTAGAATTGCTTGCTAAACTGTTGTAATATTTACAACTTTGCGGTTATTGAAAATGAAAAGCATCTGTGTTATAATATAGCCACAGAAAGGAAGTGAACTGATGTACAACCTCAATAAATTCTGCAATATTATCTTCGAATTGAGAAAAGAACGCGGTTGGACACAGACCATGTTGGCTGAAAAGCTGGGCATAGCCCCACAATCCATTTCCAAGTGGGAATGTGGCATAGGATATCCTGACGTCACTTTGTTCCCTCTGATCGCTGAACTTTTCGGCGTTGACATTGGTGTTCTTTTCGGACAAAACAAAGAGGAGAATGAACGTATGAATTACGACAATGAAAAGAAGTTTGTTTTCAAACCGCTTTATCGTGTCGAGTTTCTTGTAGGTAACGAATGCGATATTAGAGTTACCGAAAAAGAAGATGAAACAGCGTATCTTGAGATAAACGGCGATAACACCTTTATTGAATTTTTAGGAATTGAAAATGATAACGGTATTCTGAGAATCAATGTAAAAAACCCCACAGGTAGCGACACGAAATGGATTCCATACGATAGGGGTAATTATAATAAACGTAATATGATAACGCTCCACACCGGAAAAGAGAACTGCCAAATTCTTGTTATCAATTACCTTGATCTCAATTGCTATGAAAGTGAAATAGATGATCATATCACCCAGTGGATATTTGAACGATTGTAATTTATCTTTTGTTACATAGAACTCGTTGCAAGCATGGCGTTAAAAGTCCGGTAGGTCGCGGAACCTTTTAACTCCCGTCATCGCCAAGGGGATACTGTACCCTTTGCAAAATCCGTGCACATCTAAATCAGCCACACACGGCTTTGCATCTTAATCGGACACACGTCACAAAAATTCCCGTGGATACGTCTGCGGGAATTTTTACTTCTTCTCTTTTCACTCTTCACTTTTCACTCTCCGTCCATCGCAGCCTATCTCTCTGTTTCCGATCGTTATTTCGATTACGTGACGGGCACGGAGGGAGTCGTCTATAATAAAATCGTTTTCGACGGCATTCTGACCGGAGGCCTGCACTTTTGCCGCAAGAGGTGAAAGCGGTTGAGGTCAGCATTGACGAAACCAATAACGCTTCTCTGCACTTGTTTCAAAAGCTCGGTTTCGTGAAAACGGGCAAAGAAGACGAACTGATCACCTGCCGTTTGCCGGTATGTTCGTAAGCGTTCCTTTTTCGTTTCAGCTGCTCCGCGAGGGGCGGCTTTTTGTTATCTCTTCTTTTTCATTGATTCTGCTCCTTTATCGCGGTGACGGTTCCGGCACCGGGAAAATATTCGCTTATTAGAAAAAACACTTGACAAAACGGGAAGGCTGTGTTATTATATAAATAATAATAATTCTCATTAAGGGAACATACGTTGCCGGATCTGCTGAATACCGCTGATTACGCGGAGCCCGCCTGCCCGTTCTGTACACCGGACACGGTGTCTTCCGTCCCGACCGGAGCACGCGCTCTCTCTGTTTGAAAGGGCACTCCCTCTGTACGAACGTTATCTGAAGCCGGAGAACGGTCGGCTCGCCGGTCTGTACAACAACATGGCGCTTGCCTGCCGGGAATACGTATGGTCGGCGATGAAGGTCCTCTTCCTGCTGCGCGGGAAATATCTCCCCCATTATAAGTGGAGCTTCCGGGCGCTCCGTCAGCTCGGGGGCGCCGGTGAGACTGCCGCGCTCCTCTCCCGGATCCTGATCGGGAACGTTCCCGACCGGGAGCGGGCGGAACTGATCGGGGAAGCCGCCACCTCCACATCCTTTGCGCCGTCTGAGCGGAACCGAACCGGCCGATCCCGCGGGAACGCGGTATCATATATCAATCTTACTTTACAAAGGAGAACATTACGATGAAAGAAGTTCAGAAGAAAAAATGGAGATGCACCGTCTGCGGCGAGATCGTTGAGAGCGTTCTGCCCCCCGCCGCCTGCCCCACCTGCAAGGCTCCTGCCGAAAAATTCGTCCTCGTCGAAGAGGATGACCTGACCTGGGCTGCCGAGCACGTCGTCGGCGTCGCCAAGGATGTTCCCGAAGAGATCAAGGAAGGACTCCGTGCCAACTTCAACGGTGAGTGCTCCGAGGTCGGTATGTATCTTGCGATGTCCCGCGTTGCCGCGAGAGAAGGGTATCCCGAGATCGCGATGTACTGGGAAAAGGCCGCCTTCGAGGAAGCGGAGCACGCTGCCAAGTTTGCGGAGCTGCTCGGTGAGGTGCTGACCGACTCCACGAAGAAGAACCTCGAAATGCGCGTTGCCGCCGAGAACGGCGCGACCGCCGGCAAGACCGAGCTCGCCAAGCAGGCAAAGGCACTCAATCTCGATGCGATCCACGACACCGTTCACGAGATGGCAAGAGACGAAGCCCGTCACGGCAAGGCGTTTGCGGGTCTGCTCAAGAGATATTTCGGTAAATGATCGTCTGAAAAAGGGTCCGTTCCGGATATAAAACGTCCGGGACGGACTTTTTTCGTCCGTTTTTGTTGAAAAAAGCGGAAAGATATGTTATAATAGGAAAAATATCATACGATGAGGTGATCTTTTGCTGAAACGGTTTTTCGCGTACTACAAACCTCATAAGGTGATCTTTACATTGGATATGCTGGCTTCTCTGACGATCGCCCTGATCGGGATCGTGTACCCGATCATCACGAGGAAAATGCTGAACGAGCTGATCCCCGACCGCAATTACCGCATGATCGTGATCGCGGGCATCGGACTGCTCGCCATCTATCTGATCCGGATGCTGCTCAACTATTTCGTGCAGTATTACGGCCACGTCATGGGCGTCAGGATGCAGGCACAGATGCGGAGCGATATGTTCAACCATCTGGAAAAACTGCCGTACCGCTTCTTTGACGACCACGAGACCGGTAAGATCATGTCCCGCATGACGAACGACCTGATGGACATCAGTGAGCTTGCTCACCACGGACCGGAAAACGTACTGATCTCCTCGATCTCTATCATCACCTCGTTCCTCTATCTTTCCGGGATCCACCTCGGACTGACGCTCATTATTTTCGGCTGCGTCCCGTTCCTGCTCCTGATCTCCGGACTGCTGCGCAAAAAGATGCGCGACGCGTTCATGGAAAGCCGCCAGTCGGTCGCGCAGATCAATTCCTCCCTCGAGAGCAGTATTTCAGGCATCCGCGTGACCAAGGCGTTTACCAATGCGGAAAAGGAAAAAGAGAAATTCGAGGTCGGAAACGGTGATTTCATCACGGCGCGCTCCAAAGCGTACCGCGCGATGGGGCAGTTCCATTCCGCGACCTCGTTCGTGACCGATATCTTCAACGTCGTGATCCTGATCGCGGGCGGCTTCTACCTCTATAACGGCGCGATCGACTTTGCGGATTATTCCGCGTTCATCGTCTCGGTCGGTCTCTTCATTTCTCCCGTGATGACGCTGATCAACTTCATGGAGCAGTATCAGAGCGGTGTGACCGGATTTGAGCGCTTCCTTGAGATTATGGACGCCGCGCCCGAAAAGGACGAAAACGGTGCGGAAGAGGTCGGAACGGTCAGCGGACATATCGAGTTCCGTAACGTTTCCTGCTCCTACGACGGCGAAAAAGAGGTGCTGGACGGTGTCTCTCTGGATATCCCGACCGGCTCGACCTTTGCGCTCGTCGGCCCCTCCGGCGGCGGCAAAACGACGCTTCTGCGCTGCATCACCGGCCTTGAAACGCCCGACGAGGGCACGATCT
>JAZLIW010000049.1:0-1956 GCA_045617585.1 Eubacteriales bacterium | reverse complement strand
GGGGGCAAGACGATCGAATTCCGCAAATTCTCGAATCTGCCGAAGGCGCTGACGGCGCTGACCGAGGGCGTGACGCCGGACGGCGGCTCGCTGGACGTGAGCCGGGTCGAAGCGACGGTCAGCCAGTACGGGTACTTCATCACGCAGTCCGACGTGCTGGAGCTGACGGCGGTGGACAACACGATCGTGGAAGCGACCAAGCTGCTCGGACGCCAGTCGGGCGTGACGCTCGACACCGTGGTCCGCAACGTCCTGCAGTCGGGCACGAACGTGAACTACGCGCACAAGGTCTCGGGCGGGACCGAGACGGCGGTCACCTCCCGCGGCGATCTCGACGAGACGGCGCAGCTCACCGTGGACGAGGTCAAGCAGGCGGTGGCGAAGCTCCGTTCCCAGAACGCGCCGACCTTCGGCGGGTGCTACACGGCGATCATCCATCCCTTCGTCGCGTACGACCTGATGAGCGATCCCGCATGGATCGACGCGCACAAGTACGCGCAGCCCGAGGAGCTGTACGCCGGGGAGATCGGCAGGATCGCGGGCGTCCGCTTCGTCGAGACGACCGAGGCGAAGATCGACCGCGGCGCGCCCCTCGCTTCCGATTCCCGCACGCTGAAGATCGACCACGCGGGCGGCTATTCCGGCGCGATCACGTCGGTCGCCTTCGACGGCGGCACCGTCGCGGCGGATGCGCTGATCGGCAAATGGATCGAGATCAACGGCGTCCGCGCGAAGGTCACGGACAACACGGCCTCTTCGATCACCTTCGCCTCCACGAACTTCGGCACGATCGCCGACGGCGCGGAGATCAGCCCCGCCGCCTGCGCCGCGGGCGCGGTCTTCAGTACGCTGTTCCTCGGGGACGGCGCGTACGGCGTGACCGAGGTCACGGGCGGCGGCCTGCGCACGATCGTCAAGCAGAAGGGCTCCTCCGGCACCGCCGACCCCCTCGATCAGCGTTCCACGATCGGCTGGAAGGCGCTCCTGACCGCCGAGATCCTCGTGCCGAACAACCTGCTCCGCGTCGAAAGCTGCTCGAAGCGCTTCAGCGCGACCGCGGAAGCGAACTGAACCGCCGGGCAGACCCCCGGAAACGTAACTGACTGACATTTCCTTCCGCTTCCGTCCTGCGGAGGCGGAAGGAAACGGACAAAAAGGAGGAAGCTCACATGGCAGAAACCAGAAAAGAACCCGTCCGCACGCCCGATCCCGCCGGAGAGCGCACGGTGCGCATCCGCATCCCGACCGACCGGAAGGACAATTCCCCGGTCTTCGTCTCGGTCAACGACCGCACGTGGCTGATCAGACGCGGGGAGAGCGTCGACGTGCCCGAGTGCGTCGCGGAGGTCCTGCGCCACGCCGAGGAGGCGGAGAACGAGCAGTACGCCTACCGGGAAAGGATCGGTGCGCGTTGACCGTCCGGGAAGCGCTGGCAAAATTCGGCGCGCTCCGGGAAGGGCACCGCTATACCGAGGAGGAGCTGACCGCGTGGCTCACCGAGCTTGACGCGCGGATCTTCGAGGAACTGTACCTCACGCACCTCCCGAACGCGGGCGAGCGCTTTCCCGACCGGGCGCCGTGCTACGACCCGGAGACCGACGGGGACGCGGTCCTGCTCGCGCCCTCCCCGCACGACCGGATCTATCCCGCGTGGCTCGAAACGCGGACCGACTACGAGAGCGCCGAGATCGGGCGCTACAACGACGGGGCGGCGGTCTTCAACGCGGCGTACGCGGCGTACCGCAACCGGTTCAACGCGGCGCACGTTCCGCGCGGGACGCGGCTCCGGCTGCTTTGAGGAGGCCGACGTGAGGATACCGATCTTATCTCTGAAAACGAATTCCCGCCGGAATCCGAAAAAGCGGATCCGCACCGACGCCTTCGGCGGGTACGACGCGCGGCTGCGGATCGGGGACGGGGCGTTCGCCGACGTGAGGAACCTGACCTCCGATCACT
>JAZLIW010000048.1:0-6489 GCA_045617585.1 Eubacteriales bacterium | reverse complement strand
TCTGGTTGCCGATCGTATAGACCGGGTTCAGGCTGGTCATCGGGTCCTGGAAGATGATCGAGACCTCGTTTCCGCGCATTTTGCAGAATTCCTTCTCGGTCATGCCGCTGACGTAGTGTCCGTTGAACCACAGATCGCCGCCGAGCAGCTTGCCGGGATAAGCGGTCAGGCCCATCAGGCTGTACGCCGTGACCGATTTTCCGGAACCTGATTCACCCACGATGCCGAGGATCTCACCGGGCTTCACGAAGAGGGAAACGTCGTTCAGTGCCTTGACTTCGCCCGCCGGGGTGAAGAAGGACAGACGCTCGTGATAAATATCGACCAGACGGTCTTCCTTGCAGAGGTTCTGCGCCTCCGCTGCCGTCGGAAGGGACGTTTTTTTCTCTTTTTTCATGTCTGCCTCCGCTCAGTTCTTCATCTTCGGGTCGAACGCGTCGCGCAGACCGTCACCGAACAGGTTGAAACTGAGGATGATCAGGCTGATGAGCAGCGCGGGAGCGAGCAGAAGATAGGGGTGGGATTCCAGTCCGTTCAGACCGTCGCTTGCGAGCGAGCCGAGGGAAGGCATCGGGACCTTGACGCCGAGACCGAGGAAGGAAAGAAAGCTCTCGGTGAAGATCGAAGAAGGGATCTGCAGCGTGGTCGTGACGACCAGCGTGCCGATGCAGTTGGTGAGCAGATGCTTGCGGATGATGCGTCCGCTGCCCGCGCCGAGTGCGCGCGCCGCGGTGACGTATTCACTGCTTTTCAGCGTCAGGACCTGGCTGCGTACGATGCGCGCCATGCCGACCCAGTAGAGCAGGGCAAAGACGACGAAGATACTGATGAGCCCGGTGCCGACCGTGTTGAGCCAGCGGAAGCCGGGGACCGCGGCGAGGGAGCGGATCGGATCCTCGAGCGCGAAGGAGAGAAGAACGATCAGCAGCACGTCCGGGATTGTATAGATGATATCGACGATACGCATCATGATGAGGTCTACCCAGCCGCCGAAGAAGCCGGAGATCGAGCCGTAAATCGAACCGATCAGCAGGATGATGGCGGAGGCGATCAGACCGACGAGCAGGGAAACGCGGCTGCCGACCATGACGCGGACGGCGTAGTCTCTGCCGAGGTTATCGGTGCCGAGAATGTGGGGGAAGAGTTTTTCTCCCGCGTCGATGCGCGCCTGCTCCACCTCGGAGAATTCAAAGGGAGCAAGATAGGTGGAATACTTGATCTGCTCCTCATATTTGTAGGGGTAGAATTCCGGGACGATGAAGGCGAGGATCATGATGACGATGATGACCCAAAAGCTGACCATTGCGACCGGATTCTTGCGGAGGCGGCGCATCGCGTCGGTCCAGAAACCGATCGAGGGGCGCATCTGCGTCAGGCTTTCCTTTTCCTCCTTGGAGGCGGGGATGAAATCGTCGACGTTCAGCTGGAAACTGAGGGGATTTTTCGGATTCTTCATATCCATTGTGATCTCCTCCTTATTTCAGCTCGATCCGCGGGTCGATCAGCTTATAGAGGATATCGACGAGCAGGATCATGACGATGACGAGCGCGGCGTAGAAGATCGTGGTACCCATGATGACGGTATAGTCACGGTTGGTGATCGAACTCACGAACTGACCGCCGAGTCCCGGGATACGGAAGATCTTTTCCACGATGAAGGAGCCGGAAAGCGTACCGGCGATCATCGGACCGAGATAGGTGACGACCGGAAGGATCGCGTTGCGCAGCGCGTGCTTGAAAAGGCAGACCGACTGGGAAAGGCCTTTGGCCTTTGCGGTGCGCATATAGTCCTGCCCGACGACGTCGAGCATCGAGGAACGCATCAGACGGGTGATATACGCCATCGGATAGAAGGCGAGAGAGAAGACCGGCAGGATATAGCTCGTCGGCAGATCCAGACCGCCGGACGGGAGAATGCCGAGTTTCATACTGAAAAAGTACATCGTGGCGGTACAGATGACGAAGCTCGGGAACGCGATGCCGCAGGTCGTGAAGACCAGGATCACGTTATCCGCCCACTTTCCGCGGTTCAGCGCCGCGATACTGCCGAGCGGGATCCCGACGACGAGCGCCAGAAGCACGGCGAGACCGCCGACCTTGGCGGAGACCGGGAACTTGGTGGTGATGATGCGGGAGACGGTAAAGCCGCGCTGCTTCAGGCTCAGGCTGAAATCGCCGCGGATGACGCCGCCTTCCATTTTTCCGGTTTCTTCGTTCTTTGAGCCGAACATATAGGTCATATACTGTTCGGGTACGCTCTTGTCCATACCGAATTTTTTGTTCAGCGCCTCGATCGCCTGCGGGCTGATGGATTTCTCCGCGATGAACGGTCCGCCGGGGACCGCGTGCATCAGGAAGAAGGTCAGCGTTGCGACCAGCCAGACGGTCAGGATCGCCAGGATCACGCGCTTGATGATGTATTTCACCATTTCAGTTTCCTTGTCTTTCGTGAGTGCGAAAGGTTCCTTTCTCTCCGAAGTTGGGGCGCACCGCGGCGAAGCGCGGTGAAAAAGCATCGATCGGCGGATGGGTCGCCTTCCATGCCCGGGTGGGGAAAAAGGATGCCCATTCTTTTCCATATTAGTCTATTATTATACTATTATAGCATAGAGATCTCAAAAGCGTCAATTGTACAAAACCGCGAACATTGTTGCAAGGGCTGAAATGAATTGTGAAAAATAAACAAATCAAGAATGATTTCTTACGTTTTGTCCGATAGAATCCCGCCCGGAACGCTCTGACGGAGCCGTTCCAGCTCTTTCTCATCGGTGCGGCTGACGGTGAGTGGGGTGACCGAGATATATCCTGCCGTCACGGCGTCGGTATCGAGCGTGAGATCACCGCGGTCCCGGTAGGCAAAATATCCGTCTGCCATGAAAAACGACGTCTCTCCTTCGTTAATCTCTCCGCCGTCGGACGGGGATACCGGGAGCATATGATCCTGATAATACGCCCCGCCCTGCCGCGTGAACGCGATCCCGCGGGGAACGGAGGGAAAATTGACGTTCAGGACGCTTCCGTCGGCATGAGTCCCGTACGCCGTGATCACACGCCATACATCGCCGAGCCGTTTCAGCCCGCCGAAGGAGGCGGGATCGGCGGAGAGGGCGGCGGCAGGGACCCCGCGGAGCGCTGCTTCCGAAGCGGCGGCGCAGGTGCCGGAATAGGAAACGTCGTCCCCGAGATTGAAGCCGCGATTGACGCCCGACAGAACGAGGTCGAACGGTGTTCCGAGCGCGGTCAGCGCAAAGCGGACGCAGTCGGCGGGCGTGGAATCCACGGTGTAGGCGGTGATCCGATCCCCGTACGGGACACGCTTCACCGCGATCGGACGGCGGAGCTCGATCGACTGGCTTTTGGCGCTCTGTTCGGTCAGCGGAGCGGCAACGACGATCTCGGCTTCTTCAAAGGAACGGACGAAGTCCGCGAGCAGACGCAGCCCTTCGGCTCCGATGCCGTCGTCGTTGGTCAGGAGGATCCTCATATCCAGCCCTCTTCCGTGGCCATGTAATGTGAGACAAGCGCGTCCGCTTCGGCGATCAGCGTATCCATCTCTTCTTTTGAGTAGACCGTCGCACCGGAAGCGCGGTCGTGACCGCCGCCGTGATGACGGGCGGCAAGCTCGTTGACGGTGACGAAGCGCGAACGGAGGCGGACACGGGTCGTGCCGTCCTCGTTCTCAAGGAAGGCGAGCCAGATCAGACAGCCGCGGAAGCCCTCCATGTACAGGATCGCTTCGGAGGTCTCCTCCGCGGAGAGTCCGAGTGCCTTCTGCGTTTCCTGACTGACGTAAACGGAGAGAACGCCGTTTTCTGTCTTTTTCATGTTCGCGTAGACGTAAGAACGGTAGGGAATCTTGGAAAAGTCCTCAAGATAGAGGCGGGAGAAGAGCGATTCCGTCTCGACGCCGTATTCCAGCAGCTCTCCCGCGATCCGCAGCGTTTCTCCCGAGGTGCAGGAATAGCGGAATCTGCCGGTGTCGGTCACGATGCCCGTATAGAGCAGCGTCGCCGCCATGGGATCCATCCGCAGCTCGTCGGGAAAGGAACGGCGCAGCGCCGCGATCATTTCGCAGGAGGAGGAGCGCTCAGACTCGACCCAGCGCAGATCGCCGTAAGGCGCTTCTTCAATGTGATGATCGATCTTGATCAGCTCTTTCGCGCAAAAAGCAAGGGGATCCGCCGCGCGGTCGGGCGTGCCGGTGTCGATCATGATGACCAGCGCGTCCCGGTACGCTTCTTCGGGCAGGGCAGGATCGTCCTTACCGAGGAAATCCAGATGTGCCGAGGCGTCCGTTCCGATCGAGAAGACCTCCTTTTCCGGGTAGGAAAGGCGCAGGATCCGGCGCAGACCGAACGTCGCGCCGAGGGCGTCCCCGTCCGGGCGGGTGTGGCGGCAGAGAATGATCCGGCGGTAGGCGCGGATCTTTTCAAGGATCTTTCCTTTGATATCTTCGTTCATAAGAGCATCCTTTCTTTTTCACGTTTTTGAGAGAGAGGCAGCGAGGCGGTCGAGATCTTCGAGCAGCGCCATGGCTTCCGCACGGTCCTTCAGCGTCGCGCCGCTTGCTTTCGGATGGCCGCCGCCCCCGTATTTTGCGGCGATCCCGGTGACGGGCGCCGCGGAGGAACGCAGCTCGGCGTAGACGCCGTCCGGCGCCTCGGTAAAGTTGACCCAGAAGTCCACGCCGCGCAGATCCGACATCGTGCCGACCATGCCGCGCGACGCGGTGGGAATGTCGGTCCCCAGGGCTTCCAGATCTTCCTTCGACGTGTAGATGTACGCCACGCGGTGCGGGGTCAGACGGATGCGGCAGACGAACTCCGCGCGCAGACGGACCGACTCAAAATCGGAGACGTACAGGGAAGCGCAAAGGGCGTTCAGGTCGATCCCGCCTTTTTCCATCAGCATGGCGGAGAGCCGCAGGGTCCGTGCCGTCGTGCAGTCGTAGCGGAATCTTCCGGTGTCGGTGACGATCCCGGTATAGAGCGCAAGCGCCGCCGCGCGCGGGATCTTCCATTTTGCCTCCTCCGCCATCGCGGCGATCATACCGGAGCAGCTTTCAAAGGAGGCGTCCGTCAGCTCGACCGCGGCGACCCGTTCGCTGAACGGATGGTGATCGATGCGCAGCGTTCTTGCCGCCGTCTGCCAGCGGTCGTCGGAGATCATGGAGGCGGACGGGGTGTCAAGAACGACGGCGAGCGCGTCCCGGTATGTTTCGTCCGGGATACCGTCGGGAGACGAGGAGGGGAGAAAGGCGAAGCGCCGGTTTTCGTCACCGACGGCAAATATTTTCTTCCCGGGATAGTTTGCGGCGAGGAGCAGCTTCAGCCCCGTCTGCGCACCGATCGCGTCCCCGTCGGGAAAACGGTGACGGTGGAGGATGATCGTATCGGAATTCCGGAATTCGTTCAATGCAGAGGCAAACACGGCGGTCCCCCTCCTTTTTCGTGAATGATATTTTAATATTTTATTATAGCAGAAAAACGAACGTATTTCAAGAGCCAATTTGTGAAAGCGCGCGGTCCTCACATTGCTTGACAAAAAGGACGCGGCATGCTACAATGAAAAAAACGGACGGAGGACAAAGAAAAGTGTGGATTTCCAATCTTTCGGTCCCGGCGTTTGATCCGGGAGACAGGCTGACCTATACGGGAGAGAGAAGGACCTCCGCGGGGATATACTGCCGCGACCCGTTTCTGCTCCGCGCCGGAGAACGGTATTACCTTTATCACAGCGGCGGGCGGAACGGGATCCTCTGCTCGGTGAGCGAGGATCTTGAAAACTGGTCGGAGCCGGTGACCGTCTTCCGGACGCCGGAAAACTTTCACGGGATCCGGGACTTTTTCTGGGCGCCGGAATGCCATTATTACGGCGGGAATTTCTATCTTTTCACCTCGGTCTTCTCCTCTCTGACCGGGCATCGCAGTATTTCCGTCTATCGGTCTGCCGACCCGCTCGGACCCTTCACCGATATCGCGGGCGGATGCATTTCTCCGCGGGACTGGGACGCGATCGACGGGACGCTATACGTCGACGAGGCGGGGCAGCCGTGGATGATCTTCGTCCACGAGTGGACCTGTATGCCGGATGGGAACGGCGGTATGGCGGCGGCGAGACTGTCGGAGGACTTTACGCACCTGATCTCCGAGCCGATCGAGTTGTTCCGCGCGCGGGACCTGCCGTTTGCCGCGGCGGGCGTCACCGACGGACCGTATCCGTACAGGACCGACGGCGGGGCGCTTTACCTTCTCTGGTCGAATTTCGCGGCGGAGGGCTATATCGTCGCGTCCGCCCGTTCCGATAACGGAAGAGTTGACGGGAACTGGATCCAGAACGAACGTCCCGTTTATCGGCGCGGCGACCGGTCGGCGTGCGACCGGAAGGAATGGATCTTCGACGGCGGGCATTCGATGCTCGTCCCCGGAAAAGACGGCGGTTTTCTCCTCTCCTTCCATTCGCCGAACGCCCATACCCCGGTCTTCGAGC
>JAZLIW010000047.1:0-7641 GCA_045617585.1 Eubacteriales bacterium | reverse complement strand
GAGCAAGCCCCCGCCCTACGGGGTGGATGCGCGGCTCCGCCTTACGGATCGGTACGCGATCGCGGTGCGGCGGGAGCAAGCCCCCGCCCTACGGACACGGGGCGCGGCTCCGCCTTACGGAACGGTACGCGATCGCGGTGCGGCGGGAGCAAGCCCCCGCCCTACGGGGTGGATGCGCGGCTCCGCCTTACGGAACGGTACGCGTTTGAGGCGGCGGCGGGAGCAAGCCCCCGCCCTACGGTTGGAGTGCGCGGCTCACGCCTTTGCAAGATGGACGCGTTCGGGGGGGAACACGATGCGCTGCCAGCCTGAATGCCAGCCTGAATGCCAGCCTAAAGGCCAGCCTGAATGCCAGCCAAAAGGCGTGGAAGAACGCGCCTGTCGTCAGCATATCCGTTCGGTTCGGGCGACGAAAGTGAATCCGATTCAAGGCGGCCTCAAACAAAAGCGAGCGGAGACACGGCGAAAATATTTCACCGCGCTCCGCCCGAAGGAATATAGAAAAAAGTACAGTGTTTGCCTCTTTGGTCCGCGGTTCGCCAAAAGCGAACCGGACTCTCGGGCGAGAAAGGACACGTATCCCTTACCTCTGCTCGATCAGCTTCACGCCGGAGGGGAGGATGCCGGACTGCTCGTAGACGATCTCCTGGATCTGCGCGATCTCGCTGGGGAGGAGGGTGTCGGAGCGGACGATGACGGTGCAGATGCCGGAGCCGATCACGGCGACGCAGTCCTCGAAGCCTTTGGCGCAGACGAGGGTTTCGATGTTGCTTTCCGCCTCGATGGCGGCGGCGATCTCCTGCATCTGTGCCATCGCGGCGGAGCGGGACGCTTCGACCGCGTCACCGTTGTCGACGATCAGGCGCAGGACCTCAAGCGCCTCGTCGCGGGAGCGCTGACGGCTGACCGCCGCGGAGGCGAAATAGCTGTCCGCGCCCGGATCCGAAGGATCGGCGTCGGTCGGCACGTCGCCGCCGCCGGAAAGGGCACCCGCCGTGTAGTAGACCGCGCCGACCTTCACGGCGTCCGCGTCCCCGTCCGGCGGGTCGGGAGAGAACAGCCTCCAGTTCAGCACGACGGCTCCCGCGAGCAGGACCACCGCCGCAGCCGCCGCCAGATTCCGTTTTCCGATCCGATCCGCCGTTTTTTTGAAAAATAAGCCGATTTTCCGTAAGAATTCCTTCATGCGCGTTCCTCCGATCGTTTTTGCTCCCATCCTATGCGCCGCGATCACAAAACAGAACCTCGCTTTCTCCGTTTTACGCCCTGCGCGGACGGTCATACGGAAACGGCATCGCAAGGAAAGGCCGATGGGCAGATCTGCAGACCCTCAGATCCGCTGCCGGAATGATGAACGCTCCCGGACCCGGGAAACGGTCCGAAGAACCCCACGGAACGCCGGGCGCTTTCATGAAGGCACGTCGGCGTTCACGACGGGAAAATCCGCGCTTCACGATCTCTTCCAAAACGGAAAACGTTTCTTCTTCGGCTGCTCCGCCGGGGCGTCGGCAGGGTAAGTCATACGGATGCCCCATCTTTTGCAGTGGTCTTCCGCGTACGATCCGCGGGAACAGATGACGGTCAGAAGGTCACAGGCGGAAAACGCGTCGTGCCCGATCTCCTTCACGCTGTCGGGAATGACGAGCGACCGGAGGCTTTTGCAGTCGAAAAACGCACGCTCACCGATTTCCGTCACACCGTCGGGCAGCGTGACCGAGGTGAGCTTTTCGCAGTAACAGAACGCTTCTTCTCCGATGCTTTCCGTGCTGTCGGGGAGAACAGCGGAAATGAGACCGTCACAGCCGTAGAACGTATAAGCTCTGATTTCTTTGATACCGTTCGGTACGGTGATCGAATCGAAGGAACGGCAGCCGGAAAATGCTCCCAAACCGAGCACCGTCAGCTTTTCCGGCAGGACGGGCGTCCGAAGAGCCGCACATCCCTGAAACGCTCCCATCCCGATCGCCGTCACGCCTTCGGGGATCACGATCGCGGTGAGTCCGCAGCCGTCGAACGCCCCGTCTTCGATCTCCGTTACACCGGCGGGGATCACGACGTTTGCGAGGCTTCCGCATCCGTGGAACGTGCCGCTTTCGATCCTCGTTACCCCGTCGGGGATCACGGCTTCCGTAAGACCGGAGCAGCCGAGAAATGCCGACTCCCCGATCTCCGTCACGCCGTCCGGGATCTTGAGATCCGTGATGAACCGACAGTTTCTGAACGCGCCCCCGGCGATTTTCGTGACGGGGACGCCGCCGTATTCGTTCTCCAACCTCGGATGAGGATCGCGCGCCGTGTACCTTGTGACTGTGATACCGTCCTCCGTCTTTTCATACATGAAGCCGGGGATCGCGGAGACGTTCCGACAGCCCTTTTTTTCAAGATACCGGAGCAGTTTTTTATTCATATCGTCGGGAGATTTCTGCGCATAATTGAGGGCCTGGATCTTTATGAATTCTCCGAGCTCTTCCGGAAGGCTGACGGGTTCCAGAAGGCAGACGGCGATATCCCTCCCGGACTTGTACGCGCCGGAAAGCGTATCCATCAGGTCAGGGTCCGCCAGAAAAGCGTTATCGAGAAACGCGATGATGCAGGAGCTCCCGGAGGGTCCGGCCCCGACGCCCTCCATTGCGGGATCGTAAACGACGGCACCGCCGTCTTTGACGTCCCGAAGGATGGTCCTGGCGGCGGAAGCCGATTTTTCCGAGTACAGACAGTACGCGAATCCGCCGCTCCCCCCGATGCTTCTGGCGGAAGGATCGACGGTGACGGTGATGCCTTTCGCTTCGCGCGCGGCACCTTTTTCCAACCCCGCGACTGTTTCGAGAGCCGCGCCGAGCTCATCCGGCGTGACCGAAGCGACGGGCTCGGCACCGGGGATCTCATATTTCACGCCCTTTTGAAGAACGCACCTGACGATCGGTTTTTCGTACCGTTTTGCCCACGGTATCTCGAATTGTCTGACGTAACGGCTGGAACGTGAATTCCTTGACGCGAAAAGCAGGAAAGCGGAGCAGTCTGCCACGTGCTTTTCAAGTACCTCGTCGTATTTGTCGCCGATGGTAAGACCTTCATCGAACCATATCCTCCAGCCGGACTCGTAAAGGCTCTTCAGGATCGGCAGTACGGTCTTCCTGTCTTTGTGGGAGTAGCTGACGAAGAGATAAGGCTGTTCCTCGTCGGCAAGGAAGGGCGACGCGAGCTTTTCAAGCTTCCCCGGATCCGCGCCGTGAAACGCCGCGTACTGATAATCGAACAGGAAGGGAATATAGTGTTCCTCGCAGTACCGATGTGCAGCGGAATTCTCACGGCATATCACGGCGCGCGCTGCATCCAGGGAAAGAGAACCGATCTCTTCCACGCTTTCGGGTACGGTGATCGAATCAAGCTTATCACAAGCAACGAAAACCGATCGCCCGAGGGTCTTTACACCGTTGGGAAGATCGACCGATACGAGATTCACGCATCCTCCGAACGCGAGATCACCGATCGTCGTTATGCCGTCCGGCATTGAGACCGAAACCAGACGCTGACAGTTTTTGAACGCGTTTGCTCCGATCTCCGTTACTCCGCGCGGGATGACCACGCTGCCTCCGTGACCGGTATATTTAATCAGTACGCCGTCCCTGATTTCAAAATCGCTCATCATCATACGCCTCCGTTCTTTTATGGACGTTCGCTGCCTGGTATCGCCGTCGGGCAGGGTTTTTGCTTTGCTCTGCCCGATATCAGGTCGCGGGCTCAGCCGGCGAGCAGCCGGCTTCGACGCAGCCGTAGAGGCGGGCGAGGTCGAGCCGCTTCTGCGCCTCGACGGGGTCGGGCTTCGTCCCGATGCCTTCCCGGTAACGACTGCCCCTCGTGCGGGAGCTGACCGCTGTAATACATGTGGGAGAGGAGGTTTATCGCGTGCGCGCGGACCTGCATATCCGCCTCCGGGATGCTGCCGAGCCACTTTTCCGCCTGCCGGAAGTCCCGCTTCCCGCCGAAGCCGTAATAGCACATCGCTCCGGCAAGGAGCGCGGCTTTGGGATCCCCGTCCTTCGCCTTCTTTTCGACCGCCGCGTATTCCTGACGCACCTGAAACCACGGGTTGCAGTTCTCAACGTGCTTGTAGGTATCCTCCCTGTCCGGGCTGGCGGTGATCGCCTTCAGCAGATCGGAAAACGGCGTCGCCCGGTACTCGGTCGGCATCGTGATCGCGTCGATCAGGACGAAGAAGCGCAGCGCCTCCGGGATCCGCGACGTGTCGGAGGGCATCTTCGCGCCGTTGACGAGGAGCGGCGTGATCCTGCACCGCGCCGCGTGCGCGGTTGTGACCTCCTCCCGGATCCAGTTGTCCCGGACGGTCCCGTCGAAGAGCCGCTCCAGATACTCCGGCGTCACGATCGCGATAAAGTCGGTGCAGTGCGTGATCGCCTTGCGGAGCCGGTCAGGGAAAACGGTCGCGCCCATCTCGTTCGGGTTGTAGTACACCGAATACCCCTTGTGGGTCAGGTCCTTTTCGAGCCTTGACGCGAAGTTCTCCCCCACGCCGTCGTTGCGGTACGACAGAAAAACGTCCTTCGTTCTTTCTTTCATCGGTTCTCCGTCCTTTCTTTGATGCCGGGAATATCCGGAAGCGCGTCCTCCGGCAGACTTCTCCCCACGCTGCTATGATGATATCATATCCTGCGGGACAAGGGAGGACCCCCCCGGGAAAATGGAGTGATGTTTGCCCTTCGGGCAAGTGATGTTATGCCGGAGGCAAAGTGATGTTTGCCCTTCGGGCAAGTGATGTTTGCCGGAGGCAAAACGCGCCCTGCGGGCGAGCGGAGAGCTGCGCGCAGGGCGGTGGCAAAACGATTGGATACCGAAGGTTCAGATACCGAAGGTATCTTTCAGATACTTGCGGGAGAGGGCGGCGGCTTCCATCGCGGGACGGTCGGGAGACTGGTCCTGCTCCACGATCACGTATTCGACGCCGGCGTCCTCCGCGGCGTTCAGGATCGCGCCGAAGTCCTGGATGCCCATGCCGACCGGACGGAAGGTGAAGCCGCTCTCCTCACGGGAGGCGTTCTTCATTTCCTTGCCCTCTTTGTCGATCAGCGCGTAGACGGGACCGCCGCCCAGCTTCGTGCAGGCGAAGTCCTTGAGGTGCAGGACGGTCATCCTGCCCGCGTACTTGCGGATGAAGCCCGCCGGTTCGACCCCGGCGTAATGCACCCAGCAGGTGTCGAGCTCGGGCTCGAGCAGCTCCGCCGGGATCTTCTCGTACAGCCAGTCGAGCAGATATTTGCCCTCGCAGGTACGGAACTCGAAATCGTGGTTGTGATAGCCGAGCTTCATGCCGTTCGCTTTCAGCAGCTCCGCCGTCTTCGTGAAGTTCGCGTAGGTCTCATCCCACGCGGCGGTGCCGTAATGGCGGTCGGCGGAATACCACGGCACGATCGCGTATCTGACACCGAAGGTCTTCAGGAAGTCGACTGCCTTCTGTCCCTCTTCGAGGAACCATTCGACGCCCTGATGGACCGAGACGCATTTCAGACCGTATTTGTCGAGGATCGCCTTGATCTCCTCCGCGCTCCTGCCGCAGTAGCCCGCGAACTCGACGTATTCGTATCCCATCTCCGCGATCTTTTTCAGCGTGCCCTCAAAATCCGCGGCAAGGTCCTCGCGGACCGAATAAAGCTGGATACCGACCTTGAACTGTTTCATCGTAATCAATCCTTTCGTTTCGTTTGAAAAAGCGGGGATGCCGCACATCGGTGAAGCATCCCCGCGGTTCATTTCCGTGCAGGGACCGGATCAGATCTCCGGTATTCTGATCTTGATCTCGTGGCCGCATTCCGCGCTCTTGACGATACCGTCGATGATCGCCTGATTGTACAGGATCTGGCTGGACGGAACGGGAGCGGGCGTGCCGTTCTTGACGGCGTCGAGGAAGGAACGGATCTTGCGGTCGAAGAGGGAAGGACCGTCGTCCTTGATCAGCGGGATCACGGTGTCGATCTGCTGCGAGCCGACCTGCTGATACAGGGTCATCGGACCGCCGGTCGAGCCGTTCCAGCAGTCGGTGGACGGGATGCGCAGACCGCCGAGCGTGCCGAGGATGATCGTGTCACCGGGCGTGTTGATGTTCATCGCCCACGCGATACGGAAGTCGAGGATGATGCCGCCCTCGAGACGGACGAAGCCCGCCGCGAAGTCGTCGACACCGAACGCCTCGGCGTATTCCGGATGACCCGGATAGGTCGTCGGGTTCTTGCCGAAGAAATCGGATTTGTAACCGGAAACGGTCAGCGGCTTCGGATATCCGACCGCGTTCAGGACCATATCGAGGGAGTAGCAGCCGATATCCGCCATCGCGCCGATGCCCGCCGTCTCGTCGGTGATGAACGAGGTGCCGAAGGGCGTCGGGATCCCGCGTCTGCGTCCGCCGCCGGTCTGGATGTAGTAGACCTTGCCGAGCACGCCGGAATCGACGATGCGCTTGATCTCCTTCATGTTCGCGTCCATTCTGGGCTGGAAGCCGATCGAAAGGACCTTGCCGCTCTTCTTCTCGGCGCGCATGATCTCCACCGCTTCCTCGGTGGTCACGCACATCGGCTTTTCGAGCAGGACGTTGACGCCGTGCTCCAAAGCGTAGATCGCGCAGGGCGCGTGCTGACGGTTGTAGGTGCAGATCGAGACGGCGTCGAGGTCTTCCGCGTCGATCATCGCCTTGTCGCTCGGATAGCAGCGGACGCCTTCCAGACCGAATTCCTTGAAGAACGCTTCCGCCTTCCCCGGGATCAGGTCCGCGCCGGCGACGATCTCGACGTCGGGCATTCTCGAATAGCTGTCCATGTGGGAATGGGCGATCCAACCGGTACCGATGATACCGATGCGGAGTTTTCTGCCCGTGATCTTCGTTTCTTCCTTGTTCGCCTTGTTGGGATCAAGTTCCATCGTGCTGATGTTGCTCATGGTTTTTATCTCCTTTTTCCATATTCCGTCTTTCCCCCGCGTTACCCGCGGTCAACCACATTATAACCGAAATACCGCCGGATTGCAATGGTTTTTCGCAAAAACGGGAATATTCCGTTTTTCCTCCGCGTTACCCGAGGTCAACCTCATTATAACCGAAATACCGCCGGATTGCAATACCTTTTCACAAAAACGGGAATTATGTTCAACGAATTCCCCCGATTTTTGTCGGATTGCACAAACTCTCCCGCCGCACCCCGTTCGCGTCCCGATCGCAAAGGAGCGGTTCGCTGTAAGCGAACCGGAGCGACGCGAATCCACCCGTAGGGCGGGGGCTTGCTCCCGCCCCCTCCTCGAACGCGTATCGATCCGTAAGGCGGAGCCGCGCCCGCAATCCCGTAGGGCGGGGGCTTGCTCCCCCCGCCACCGAACGTATCCCGTTCTGTAAGGCGCACCCGCGCCGGCAATCCCGTAGGGCGGGGGCTTGCTCCCCCCGCCACCGAACGTATCCCGATCCGTAAGGCGGAGCGGCGCCCGCAATCCCGTAGGGCGGGGGCTTGCTCCCGCCGCCACCGAACGTATCCCGATCTGTAAGGCGCAGCCGCGCCTGCAATCCCGTAGGGCGGGGGCTTGCTCCCTCCGCCACCGAACGTATCCCGATCCGTAAGGCGGAGCCGCGCCCCGTGTCCGTAGGGC
>JAZLIW010000046.1:0-9889 GCA_045617585.1 Eubacteriales bacterium | reverse complement strand
TGCCGTGACCGATCCCGACAACGCGTCTCTCGACGCGGCAGCGGCAAGGTTCTCAGACGGTCTGTTCACGGTCGCGAACACCTCTCATAAGGGTACGCTGCCTCTGACCGGATCGCTCTTCACCGTCAGCGAGGGCGTCTCCCTGATCGCCGTGAAGCTGCCGGAAAAGGAGGAGGGCGTTATCGTCCGCCTGACCAATCTGCTGCCCGGAGAAAATACGGTCAGACTGACCTTTGCGCGCTCTCTTGCCTCCGCGGCGCTGGTCGGACCGACCGAAAAGAAAAAGAAGGATCTGCCTTTTTACGGGAAGGAGCTCGTATATACCCTGCGGGAAGGGGAGCTTGCTTCCTTCCTCGTTGCTTTCGCGGATTAACGCGAAAGACCTGTATCCGTGATTCAAGTATGACTGAAAATAGGATCGGAGGCGCCCGTTCCGGACGCTTCCGATCCTGTTTTTCGTTACGAAAGAGAAGACCGTATCAGACGTCTGCCTTGACGGACTCCCCGGACGCGCGGTAGGCGGCGGCCATCAGGCGGGTCAGCGCGACTGCCTCGTCGATCGTATAGTATTCGTTTTCGTTTTTCCCGCGGATGCTGTCGAGCCAATAGGGGATCGGCCCGGGACGGGAATCGGTCAGATCCGCGTCGTTCACGACGGTATATTCGCCGCCCTCCAGCTGATAGGAGAAGGTGCGGTCGATCTTCAGATATCCCTTCGTACCGCTGACCTCTGCGATGAAGGGGTCGGTGACGGAGACGAAGCCGGTCTCGCTGACGCCGAGCGCTCCGTGCTCAAA
Source organism: Eubacteriales bacterium (assembly GCA_045617585.1). Lineage (GTDB taxonomy): Bacteria > Bacillota > Clostridia > Oscillospirales > CAG-272 > CAKRZE01. Next base: position 9,092 of record JAZLIW010000046.1, on the reverse strand, counting down.
TTCGATGACGCTGACCGCGTTGTCCTCGGCGGGACGGTCGGTCGCGTTGACGAAGCAGCTGACGACGCGCTTCGCGTCCCCGAGAAGCCATTGGAGCAGATACATCGGATGCGCGCCGAGGTCGATCATCGCGCCTCCGCCGCACTGCTTCCGGTCGTAGAAATGGGGCGGCAGCCAGTCACGGATGCTTCCGCTGTGGCAGTTGCGTATCCGCGCGTAAGTGATCTGACCGAGCTGACCCTCGTCGATCATCCGCTTTGCCGCGAGCAGACGGGGATTGGTCTCGTGCGGGAAGGAGATCGTGAAGCGGACGTGATTCTTTTTGACCGCCTCTCTGACCGCTTCCGCCTCCTCGTTCGTCAGGGTCAGGACCTTTTCGGTAAAGATGTGCTTTCCGGCGTTCGCCGCGCGGAAGAGCAGCTCGCCGTGCCGGTCAGTCGGCGCGCAGCAGACGATCCCGTCGATCGCGGGATCGGCAAGAAGCTCGTCGTAGGAAACGTAATACTTTGCTCCGAGCTCCTCCGCCCATTTTCTGCCGCGCTCCGGGATCTCATCCCAGACAGCGTAGACCGTCTCTCCGTTTTCGCGGATCGCGTTCGCGTAGCTGCCCGCGTGGACGTGCCACGCGCTGATCATTGCGATGTTCATACAGCCTCCCGTATTTGCGTCGTTGACGCTTTTTTCTTTATTATACCATGAACGGATGATTTTTCAAGAGAAAAATCAAATCCCGGTGAAAAGAGTTGACACGGACGGGAAACCTATGGTATGATGAAAAAAACGGCGAGGAACGACCGGTGTCCGCCGTGCCGGGAAAGGACGGGCTTTCTATGGACCGGAATTACGAACCGTTGTTTACTCCGTGGAAGATCGGGGAACTGGAGATCAGGAACCGTATCGTGCTCGCGCCGATGGGCGGGACCTGCATTTTCGGCTGGACGGAGCCGAATCACTTTGACAAAGAGGCGGCAAAGCTGCTGAAGACGATCGCGGAGAACAACTGCGGTCTGCTTCTGCCCGGCGTCGCGCCGATCCGCGATATCATCGGCGGGGCGTGGCTGTATCAGAGAAAGAGCAAGTTCCGTGAACTGAAAAAATTCATGGACGAGATCCACCGGACCGGGGCAAAGCTGTTCATCCAGATGACTGCGGGCTGCGGCAGATCGCTCGCCATGAACGATATGATGGTCACGTTGGTCAAAAACCGCTTCCTCGGCACGCTGGCGAAGCCGATCCTCGACCCGGTCTACTGCTCGCTTTCTCCTTCCGCGACGCCGAACCGCTGGGCGGACGGGGTGACCTCGAAGGAGATCACCAAGAAGCAGATCGACGAGATCGTGTACGCCTTCGGCGAGACCGCGCGCCTCTGCAGGGAGGCGGGCGTGGACGGCGTGGAGGTCCACGCGGTGCACGAGGGATATATGCTCGATCAGTTCACCCTGCCGTACGCCAACTTCCGTACCGACGAATACGGCGGCTCCTTTGAGAACCGCTACCGCTTTGCCGTCGAGATCGTAAAGGAGATCAAAAAGACCTGCGGCAGCTCGTATCCGGTCTCCCTGCGCTATTCCGTGGTCTCGAAGACCAAGGGCTTCCGGGAGGGGGCAGTGCCCGGGGAGGAGTACGTCGAGGCGGGGCGGACGATGGAGGAATCCGAACGGGCGGCAAAATACCTTGAGGACGCGGGCTACGATATGCTGAACTGCGACAACGGTACCTACGACGCATGGTACTGGCCGCATCCGCCGGTCTATATGCCGGAGAACTGCAACCTTCCCGAAGTGACCCATATCAAAAAGTTCGTGAATATTCCCGTGGTCTGTGCGGGGCGGATGACGCTTGCCGCCGGGGCGGAAGCCGTAAAGAACGGCGGGATCGACGCGGTCGGCATCGGCAGACAGTTCCTCACTGATCCAACGTGGCTGACCAAGGCGATCGAGGGCAGAGAAGAGGATATCAAGCCCTGCATTTCCTGCCAGACCGCCTGCCTGACGATGGCGAAGCACGGCACATCGAACAACGACCAGTCGATGGACGATTCCACGCATATGTGCCGCTGCGCGCTGAATCCGGAGACGATGCAGTCCGACCGGTTCTATATCAAAAAAACAGACCGTCCGAAAAAGGTCGCGGTCATCGGCGGCGGCGTCGGCGGGATGGAGGCGGCGCTCGTGCTGAAAAAGCGCGGGCATACGCCGGTGATCTACGAGAAGAGCGGCAGCCTCGGCGGGGTCTTCATCGCCGCGGCGGCACCCGACTTCAAGAAACACGACCGGATGCTGCTCGACTGGTACCGGACGCAGCTTGACAAGGAAGGGATCGAGGTGCACCTGAATACCGAGGTGCGGGATCCGTCCGCGCTCGGTGCCGACTGCGTGATCGTCGCTACCGGGGCAAAACCGCGCGTCCTCCGAGTTCCGGGCGCGGAAACGGCGGTCGGCGCGATCGAATACCTGACCGGAGCGAAGCCGGTCGGGGAACGGGTCGTGATCGTCGGCGGCGGGCTGACCGGGTGCGAGATCGCGTACGATCTGCACCGCAAGGGAAAGAAGCCGGTGATCGTGGAGATGCTGGACGACCTGATCTGCGTCCCGAATCTATGCCTCGCCAATTCGTCGTTCCTGCGCGATTATTTCAAGGCGAATCACGTTCCGGTCTATACGGGGCACAGGACGAAGGAGATCCTTCCGGACGCCGTCGTGATCGAAAGCGCGGACGGGGAGGAGAAGCGCATCCCCTGCGACAGCGTCGTGACCTCGGTCGGTTATACCCCGGCGCCGCTTGCTCCTGCCGGAAAGAACGTGTACGTGATCGGCGACGCGGATAAGGTCGGCAATCTCCGCTCCGCGATCTGGGGCGCGTGGGAGACCGCGATGCGGATCTGAAGCGATCAGGAAACAATAAAAAAGGGACAGAAAACCCTGCTCCGAAAAGCAGCAGAGACGGAAACCGAAGAGGTGACCGTCTCTGCTGTTATGTTTCAGAAAGGATATCGGATTATTGGCTGTCAGTCGGGGGAAGTGTTTCCGTTCTCCGCTTCCGCGTACCGCACGATCAGCTCCTCAAGCAGTCTTTCGCGCCCGCTGCCGCGGTCGAAATCGCCCGCGCCGCGGCAGATCGCCTTGAACGCTTCGCAATCCTCCTTCGTGATCTCCGCGAAATATCCGGAAATGACGGCATAATATTGTCCGTTTTCATCGGAACCGACCGTGACGACGTTCGTGTTCGGGAATTCCGAATAATTGATCCCATAGCCGAAGCCGGTGTCCCACGTGTGGGTCAGAACCGCCTCTGCGCGGATCTCTTTTTCTCCCGGACGGAAATCAAGGGCATGAAGGAAGGGAATGATCTTTTCGGCGTCGGCTCCGTAGTTCCTTCCGATCCGGATATTGCCCGCGGTATCGTCCGTCCTTGTCAGATACAGTCCTTCGATATAGCTCATCCGCAGAAAATCGCCGCTTTTGATAAATTCGGTGTATTCTCTTCCGGTGATCGTTTCAATGCAGATCGGATAGAGATCGGTGATCGTTCTGACGATGTCACCCGACCGGCAGAGGATGCGCGGAGTGATATACGGCTGCCCCGTTCTTCTGTCGGTGTCGACTATTTCGTAAACGGAAAGGGCTTCCTTTATGATCGGTATCAGCTTTTCTTTCAGCCCCGCGACGTCCGGGATCGGTACGTTTTCGTTCAGCAGGCGGTAGTATTCCCGATAAGCCTCAACGGTCGGCGGATTGCAGAACTCTGCCATCACGTCAAAATCGGGCAGTTCCGTGTAGCCGGTCGCATACCATATCATCACGGCAGCCAGGTTATTCGCATAATCGTCGACGACGTTTTCCGTGTCCGTATCCACCGTCGTGAAGCCGTCGCCGTTCGTGCTGAAGGAAAATCTCTCTTTGAGCATATCCGGCGTCTGTCCGCCGAGAAGGGAATCAAGCGTTTCCTCGGAGACCCACGCGCTGCCCGCCGAATAATCCAGATAGGGAATAAGGTTCTCCGCGAGCGCGGCGAAGAACTGCGGGGCGGGCATTGATACGCTGTCAAAGATCATGTCCGCGCAAACCGCAAGGATCAGGGGAACGACGCGGTCGGTGTTGCGGAATTTGACCGGTTTCCCCGCGCATAGGAAATAAGGGAACGTGGTTTTGACGTTCTTTTCGATATACTCGCCCGCGGTGCCGTACCCGATGAACGTCGGCTTCTCTTTCATCATTGCCTCGGCGTCAAAGGTCAGCGTGCCGTTTTTGTAATAGGCGAGGAGGAGCTTTTCTCCCTTTTCGTCGGTGAAGAGGCAGAAGACCGGTTCTTCTCCGACTCCGGCTTCGGTCAGAAACGCGCCGGAGACCGGAAGACCCGAGGTCTCGCCCGTGACGAGGTCATAGCAGCCGACGATGCCGTCGGAGGCGGAAAAGGCGTAGACGAAGCGGCAGTCCCCGGATACCGCAGCGGCGTTTGCCTGACCGGGGAACGGGACGGTCTCTTCTCCGGTCAGAAGATCGGTCTTCACGCCGTTTTCATAGACGTAGTCGTTCGCCCGGTCGAGTTTTCCGACGAGCGAGGTGGGATCGAGAGCCGTTCCGTCGGCGGCGAAAAAGGCAAACGTGCCGTTCTGCCGCATCACGATCACGGGCTCGCAGTCCGCCGCCGTCACGACGACGCGGACGAGATCCCCGGTCAGCTCGCACCACGTTCCGCTCCGGTAAAAGGCGTGCGTCCCGGCAACGGTGAGGTAGTGCGTGACGCCGTGCTCGGTGACCGCGTTCCCGGCGGGATAGGGACGGTCGCTTTCTCCCGTCGAGGTGCCGAGGAGCGCGTCGAAGGCGGCGCTTTCGGGATAGAAGAGGATGACGTTTTTCGCGTAGTACGAGGGAACATAGGCGCCCATTTGATCGTTGTAATTCAGCCCGTCAATGAAATAGGGAAGCGTGACGGTGACGACCGAATAGTCCCCGCTGACCGATACCTTTCCGGCTTTCAGCAGGTTCGCCGCGGGAAGCCCCTCTGCGTTCACCGTGACCGAGCCGTTCAGGCAGGCGGGAACGCCGACCGACGTTCCGTCAAGTTTTTTCAGCTCGCCGTCCGAAAGGCGGATGAGATAACAGCCGTAAGTGCTGCCCGACTGCGGGGAAACGAGAGTGAAAAGGCAGAGGTCGGGGTCGGCGCCGTATTCGATCACCCGCACCTCGGGATAGGAAAACCGCTTCAGCTTTCTTTTGATCTCTTCCTTGCCGTTTTCGGAGATCGTTACGCCGCCGTTTTCAAGCCTGGAATAGGGCGGACACTTGCCGGAATGAACGATCTTTTTCATTTCGTCGGTGTACAGATGACCGTAGAACGCCTCGTACTGACTTTCGTTTTCCCCTGCCTGCATCGCTTCCGTAGTGATGAGGCAGTCCTCGATAAGACAGCGGACCGACGCGTCGAAATAATGGTCGCTCTCACGGATCAGCGATAGGATCAGGCAGTCGAGGCAGACCGTCTTATCGTTCTCCACGTCGTAGTAGACGTCAACGCAATCGGCGTGCTCTCCCGAGCCGGGAACGATGCGGAGATAATCGCCGCCCGCGCACGAGGTGATCTTCGTATCCGGGGCAAGCGAGACGGAAGCGGACACGGGAACGGTTTGCGGTTCTTTGAGGATCGGCGCCGGTCCCTCCGTCATGGATGTGAGGCGCACCGACACGGACTGCGGCAGGGAGAGGAAGGCATCGCTGCCGCCGTAGGTCATCACCGTGAAGGTAAGACGACCGTCTTCCCACGGCGCCTTCACGGTCAGAGGATCGACGTAAGGCTCAGTATTGTCGATCGGCGCGACGGGACCGTCGCGTCTGATGAGCGCGGGCAGGGCAAAAACCGCTCCCGCGGCAACGAGTGCCGCCGCGGCGGAAGCGATCAGCGCACGGCGCACCGAGCCCTTTTTCTTTTGCGGCGCGGAGACGGCGTGCGCGTCGCCGATATACTCGTCACGGATATCGCCGATCGCGTTTACCAGCCGTTCGGCCTTCCTTTCGTTTTTCATATCGGATAATTCTCCTTTTCAAGACGCTTTTTCAGTTTTTCACGGGTCCGGAGCAGCATCGTTTTGACCTTGCTTTCACTGAAGCCGAACCGTGCCGCGATCTCGCCGACGGGATCGAAATACCAGTACCGGCAGACGAACACTCTGCGTTCCGCGTCGGGCAGGGAGGACAGAAACGAATCAAGGATCCGGGTCAGTTCCTTTTCCTCCAGTGCGAGGACGGGATCGTTTTCTCCCGTCAGGACCTCTTCCAGCTCCTCAAAGCAGAGGTCGGCACTGCCGCCGCCCCGCTTCTCCGCGTTTTTCAGGCGGATCCGGTTCAGGGAGAAACGCCGCGTGATCTTGCCGAGGTACAGGGATAGCTTATCGGGATGCGCCGGGGGAATGGCGTTCCACGCGGCGACGTACGTATCGTTCAGGATCTCGCTGACGTCCGCGGGATCAATGACGATTCGTGCCGCGATCGCGGAAAGGTATCGGCCGTATTTCCTTTCCGTTTCGCTGATCGCCTGCTCGCTTCGCGCTTCATACAGTGCGAGGATGCTTTCGTCTTCCACGTTTTCTCTCCTTTCACCCGTTCTGTCTATATAGACACGCTTTTTGCGTCAAGGTTACGGAATTTCCGAAAAAATTATAAAGGCGGAGGACCGCCGCAGGGACGGGCTCCGCCTTTTGCTGTCATGAAATGGGAAGGGGTCAGAATTCCACCGTGATCTGCGCGACGGTATGCGCGGGCAGGGCGGCGGTCACGGCGGTACCGTCGGTCTTGCAGGAGGCGATCCGGTTCCCGATCAGGTCGGTAAGGGAGGCGTCCTTCACGGTCTTGCCCGCGTCGACGGTGACCGTTCCGTCTCTGTCACAAACGGAATAGAAGCGGAGGGTCACGGCGTTTTCCCCGGGGATCACGGCGGAGAGGATCCCGGTATCGCAGGAATATTTCAGCAGGCTGCCGGCGGGAGGCAGAGTCCCCTTGTGGCTGCCGGTGCTGACCGGTGCCATCGGACGGGAGAGGCTGCGCGCCGTGAGCTCTGCCGCGACGGGATCGCAGGGAAGGAGACCGATCCAGAGGTCGATCTCGTGGATCCCGCGCTCGGGATAGGGATCGGGAGAAACGGCGGTGTTGATCAGCGTCGAAATGAGGGTCGCCTTGCCGTTTTCCCCGCGCGTGCAGCGGAAGCCGTATTTGCCAGCGGTCACGACGGCGGGAGCGTACACCGCGTCACCTGCAGCCGGATAAACGGCGGCGTAGGAAAGCCCCGGACGGTCCTGATCCGCACCCTCGCGGACGATCGAGCCCGCGGGGATATTGTAGGAGAAGCGGTCGGTTTCCGCCGCGGTCGGGAACTCATAGGCAAGGACGGGGATCTTTTCCCCGCCGACCTCGTTCCAGTCCGCACGGATATGGCAGCGCACCGAGGACGAGCCCTTATCCAGCGTATATTCGACGCTGACGCGGGAGGAACGGATCTTTGCGTCGAACGCAAAGCCCTTGCGCAGAGGCCCGTGGCAGGCGCCGTGAAGGTTCAGGACGTTCGTGAGCGGGATCTTTTCCAGATAGGAGCCGATGTTCCAAGCGTCCGAATTGTGGCGGTTGGTGTCGATGACCTTGACCGTCGCGGGCGCGGAGAGGAGCTCTATTCCGGTCGCTTTTTCGGTCAGCGAGAGCATTTCACCCGTGGAGCCGCTGAAGACGCAGCGGATCAGGTCGTTTTCGAGGACGTGATCGTGATCGGCGCCCGCGGTACGGTGCTGTCCCTGCAGATAGACGGGATAATCGCCCATCTCTCCCTGCTTCAGCACGACGGTCGCGTAGGAGAGCGCCGGAACGTTCAGCTGAACGAGGAAGCGGAAGAACTTATGGTCCCAATAATGCTGGAGACCGCCGTCGAGCATTTGGAATTCGAGCGGATTGCCGTCTGCGTCGGTGACCGAGACGTAACGCATATCTCCGGTCCAGTCCCACACCGTGATCTCGACGGGCTCGTTCTTGTCGGCGGGCGTATGATTGAAGACCGTCCAGATGCGGGTCAGACCCTGACCGCGTTCATCCTCGGCACGGCTCTGGAAGGAACCGATATGGTACCCGGCGCCGGCCCCCTCGCTCTGGGAGAAGGGATCGGGGATGACGGGGATCAAGGAGGTGTCGGTCGCCGCGGCAAGCTTGCCGAGGGCAAGAGAGGTCTCGCTGTTGGCGGTCGCGAGCGCGTCCTGATACAGACCCATCGCGTGCTCGCGGCTGTCCTGCACGCAGGAACCGGTCAGAATGTCGTGGAAGTGTGTGAAGAGGACCTTCTGCCACGCCTTTTCGATCGCCTCACCCCGCACCTGACCGCCGGCGTACAGATGCGCCAGCGCCATCGCGGTCTCCGCTTCGTTCAGCGCCGCCTCGCAGCGGCGGTTGCCGTTCTTGATGCGGCTCTGCGTCGTGTAGCAGCCGGGGAAGATGAAGTTCAGCTCGTGGTCGACGAGCGGCAGCTTGTCGCGGACGCTTTCCGCTTCATGGAAGAATTCGCGGAAGGTGCCGAATTTCACGGTCGGGAACACCGGCCAGCCCATCATTTCGATCCCGCGCTCCACGTCGCGCCGGGTCGGTCCGCCGCCGTGGTCACCGACGCCGTAGACGACGAGCCCGGTCTTGAGACCGCCGCTCCGCTGCGAGACGTCGATCAGCCCCATCGCGGGCTTCGGCGTGATGCCGCTGTTATACCAGTACTGTTCGCGGTAGACGAGCAGCTCCTTGCCGGACTGTCCTCTCCAGCGGTAGAGCGCGTTGTCCCCGTCCAGTCCGCGGCAGTGGTAGTAATACTTCACGCCGCCGAAGGAATCGATCTCCGGCAGATTGGCGCTGTGACCGAAGGTGTCGGGAGAGAAGTCCACGTCGAGCTTCTCCGCGGGGATGCCCCACTTTTCGGACAGGTATTTCTTGGAATACCCGATATGACGGATCAGGGATTCCGTATCGGGCATATTCTTATCCGTTTCCACCCATGCGGAGGAGGTGACCTCCCAGCGGCCCTCGTCGATGCGCGCCTTGATGCGGTCATGCAGCTCCGGCGCGTAGTCATCGATG
>JAZLIW010000045.1:0-13050 GCA_045617585.1 Eubacteriales bacterium | reverse complement strand
TCTTTTCGCTCTCTTCGATATAGCGGAAGAAGTCGCGGAACGTGCCGAACTCAATCGTCGGTGTGAGGGGCCATGATTTGTATTCAAGGATACGCTCAATGTCGCGTCTTGTCGGTCCGCCGCCGTGGTCACCGACGCCGTAAACCACAAGTCCGGTCTTCAGCCCGGCGCAGCGCTTCGATACGTCGATCAGACCCATTGCGGGCTTCGGCGTGATGCCGCTGTTGTACCAGTACTGTTCCCGGTAAACGAGCAGTTCTTTGCCGGACTGCCCCTTCCAGCGGTAGAGCGCCTGGTTCCCGGAAAGACCGCGGCAGTGGTAATAGTATTTCACGCCGCCGAAGAGGTCGATCTCCGGCAGGTTCGCGCTGTGACCGAAGGTATCGGGCGAGAAGTCGATCTCAAGCTTTTCCGCGGGGATGCCCCATTTCTCCTTCAGATATTTCTTGGAGAGGGCGATATGGCGGAGCAGGGACTCGGTATTCGGCATATTCTTGTCGGTCTCGACCCAGGCGGAGGAGGTGACCTCCCAGCGTCCCTCGTCGATCCGGCGCTTGATGCGGTCGTGCAGCTCCGGCGCGTATTCGTCAATGATCTGATAGACCGAGGTCTGCGACTGGCTGAAGCAGAACTCCGGGTACTCGTCCATGATGTTCAGCATCGTCGTGAAGGTGGCGATCGTGGACGCGACGGTCTCCGGCCAGGACCACATCCAGTTCATGTCGATGTGCGCGTGACCGGCGAGGATGAGCTTGTATTCCTTTGCTTCTCCCGAAAGGGGCAGCAGGATCTCCTCCGCCTTGGCACAGACGGTTTTCGTCAGCGTCCCGTCCTCCTCCATCGCGGCGGTCAGGAAGTCCAGCGCCTCTCCGATGAGAGCGTCGTATTTGCCGCCGAGCGAGGCGGAAAGGCGGATGGCAAATTCCGTTTCGGCAAGGATCCGGACGATGTGCCGGGCAGGGGGCGTGATATGCTCCTGCTCTTCACGGGGCATACCGAAGGTCTCTTCGTAACCGAACATTTCCCGGTTTCCGCCGACCTTCTTTTTGAGTTCCGCGTATTTTGTAAATAAGACGGACATACGTTTCCTCCTTTTTGGAAGATATCGTTTCTTCCGATTTGAGTATAGCACGGGAACGGGCGGGATGTCAAGCGTTCACGGAAAAGAAAAAAGGGAAACATTTTTGCCGACATAATACGGCTCCCGCGGCGAAAAAAACGCCGGAACGGAAGCACGGGCTCCGTTCCGGCAGGAATCGGCTTTATTGATCTTTTTCGTTCTCCGACGGTTCCGGGCGTTCTTTTTTTCCGGTCTCTCCGAGGATCAGCGCCCCGAGGATCAGGAGAACGCCGAGGAATTCAAAGACCCCCATCGGTTCCTTCAGGACGGTGACCGAAAGGAGTACCGCGACGATCGGGTCGACGTATCCCATCAGGGAGACGGTCTGCACGGACAGAGAGGACATGGAGCCGAAATACAGCGCGTAGGCGATCCCGGTATGCACGACGCCGACCGTCAGCGTGAGCAGGATCGGGACGAGACGGAGGAACGAAGGATCGAACGGCTCGGTCAGCAGGGCGTAGGGCGCGACGACGACCGCGGCGGAGAAAAGCTGGAGCAGCGTCTTGTCAAACGCGCCGATCCCCGACAGCTTCTGATTGAGGACGATGACGCAGGCATAGAAGAACGCTGCCGCGAGACCGAAGCCGATGCCGGAGAGCTGCTCTCTCGTGACGCCGCCGTTCAGGACGCCGGAAACGCCGACCATGCCGATCACCGCCGCAAGGATGCAGAGCCCCTTCCTTAGGGAGATCTTTTCTTTTAAGAACGCGCAGGAGAGCAGGATCGCGATCGGCGGCGCCATGTAGTAACTCAGGGTCGCGGCGGCGACGGTCGTCCGTTCGTACGCCTCAAACAGCAGGATCCAGTTGATCCCGATGAAAGCCCCGGAGAGGAGCAGAGGGAACAAATTGCCCCGTACGGCTTTTCCGTCCGGTTTCCTGCCGCGGACGAGCAGGAGCAGAAGGATCGCCGCCGCGCCGATCAGTCCGCGTACGCCCGCAAGGGTCGCGGAGCCGAGCGGGATCAGACGGCGGAAGACGCCGATGGTGCCGAAGATGACCATGGAGAGGGTCAGGGAAAGGAAGGGAAGCGCGCGGCGATCATTTTTCATGACCGGATCCTCCGGGTTTCGTTATTTTTTCTTTTTGCCGTCTGTTTTCCGTCGGCGGAGGGCAAGGATCGCCCCCGCGGCAGAGAGCAGGGAGACCGCTCCGCAGACCGCGGCGATGAGATAGTACCCCGTGAAATCGTATCGGACCGTTCCGGACAGGAGATACGGCTGCCCGATCGCTTTGAGAAGCGCGGCGGCACAGGAGATCCCGGCATAAACTGCGATCGCAAGCAGAACGGCAGCGGCTGCGATGCGGAGACTTTTCTGTTTTACGAGCATAACCGCAGGACCCTTCTTTCTCCGTCTTCATAAAAGAAGATCTCTTTTGCGTCCGAAAAATCCGCGTCGGCTTCGGCACAGTCAAATTCTTCGATCGCCTTTTGCAGGCGGGAAGGCGTGTAGAGAAGCGAATGTTTTTTGATCTGCCCTTCTTCACTTGCGATCCGGTTCCACAGACCGAGGGACCAGAGGCTGCAATTCATTCCCGGGGTCCAGGTATCGTTCGCGCGGAGGTAGTCTTCCACCTCGGACAGCCGGGACTCGTCCATGCGGACGCTCAGCGATCTCCTGCCGGAATACCGCCCGTACTCCCGGATAAAGCCCGCTTCGAGATTGAAGGTCACGCCGCGGTGACCGGTGATCGCCCAGACGGAGAACGTGACGGTCTCTCCGTCAGCGATCTCGTAATCCAGCAGCGTGACCGGATGACCGGTCCGGTTTTCCAAAGAGATCCAGGAATGACCGAGGCATTTCACGAACGGTTCGCTCTCGCTTTTGCCGTCAAAAGCGGTGACGGAAAAGACGATATCCCCCTCCGACGCGGGCAGAGTCCTCGTCCCGGGGGAATACCTGCCGAAATCGGCAAACAGGCAGAAAGAGGCGATCAGTATAAAAAGCACGGCGGAGATGATAACTAAAGTCTTTTTCATGGGAGTTCCTTTCGGCGGGTGTCTGAAAATTATAGCACAGAACCCCACCGTTTTGCAATACCCTGATCATATTTTTCCGCGCGGAAAGGCTCCGGCGGAGAAACGGTATTGCAAAATGCCGCCGCCTCTGTTATAATGTCGGTATCAAGCAAAAGGAAACGGTTATGACTAAGAATCAGGATATGACGAACGGCAGTCCCCTCCGTCTTTTGACGCTCTTCGCGCTGCCGCTGATGTTCGGGAACGTGTTCCAGCAACTATACACGGTCGTGGATACCGCGGTCGTCGGGCGCGGGGTCGGACTGGACGCGCTTGCCGCGCTCGGTACAGTCGACTGGCTGACGTGGATGGTCCTCGGGATCGTGCAGGGCTTTACGCAGGGCTTTTCCGTCCCGATGGCACAGGATTACGGGAGGAAGGATCTGACCGGGCTGAAGAAGAGGATCGGGAACGCGGTCCGTCTTTCGGTGATCCTTGCCGCTCTTTTTCTCGTTCTGTCCGAGACACTTCTCCCGCTGTTTCTCGATTTTCTGCGGGTCCCGGCAGGGATCCGGCCGATGGCAAGGACCTACGCCGCGATCGTGTTCGCCGGGATCCCCGCGATCGTTTTTTACAATCTGACCGCTTCCGTGCTCCGCGCGGTCGGTGACAGCCGCACGCCGCTTACCGCGATGGTGACCGCTGCGCTGACCAACATCGCCCTCGACCTTCTGACCGTGTACGTCTTTGACTGGAAGATTGCGGGTGCCGCCGCCGCGACCGTGTTTTCTCAGTTCCTCTCCGGCTGCATCTGTGCCGCACGGATCGTACGCTCTCCCGAGCTGCGCTTCGGCAGGGAGGAGATGAAGCGGGAAGCCGGACAGTCAAGGGAACTGCTCGGCTTCGGGATCCCGATCGCGGTGCAGAACACGATCATCGCCGTCGGCGGGATCACGGTGCAGAGCGTGGTCAACGGCTTTTCGGTCGGGTTCATCGCCGGATTCACGGCGACGAACAAGCTGTACGGGATCCTTGAGATCGCCGCGCTGTCCTACGGCTTTGCCGTCATGACCTACGTCGGGCAGAACTACGGAGCGGAAAAGGGGGAACGGATCCGGAAAGGGATGCGCTGCGCGCTTCTCCTTGCCGTGTGTACCTCGCTCCTGATCGCCGCGGTCGTGATCGCGGTCGGCAGACCTCTGACGTCGATCTTTATTTCGGACGAGACGCCAGAGGTGACGGCGTACGCGGGTGACGTCGCCTACCGTTATCTCGTGACGATGTGCGTCTGTCTGCCGTTTCTGTATCTGCTTTACGTTTACCGCTCCGCGCTGCAGGGGCTCGGGAATACGCGCATCCCGCTGATCTCCGGGATCATCGAGCTCTGCTTCCGCCTTACCGTCGCGTTCGTGATCCGTAAGACCGGATATCAGGACGGACTGTTCTTTGCCGAGGTCTCGGCATGGTTCGGCGCCGCGGCGATCCTTTCGGTATCGTATTACGCGGTCGCAAGGCGGACGCTCCCCGTGCTCTTGACAAAAGAGAAAACGGCGGTTACAATAGGATCATAGGATACGAACGAATGACGTCCGGAAGGACGCTTGAAAAGGAAAGGTAACGGTATGCCGATGAAAAAGTATCTCATTACGTTATTGCTGCTTCTTCTTTGCATCTCTTTGATCGGCTGTGATCTGATCGGAGGAGGAACCGACCCGAAGGAAACGGAGCCGAAGGTTTCTTCCGCGGAAACGCAGGCGGATACCGATCCGCAGACGGTACCGGAAACGAAACCGGAGACGGAGCCCGGGACGGTGCCGGAAACGAAACCCGAGACCGAGCTCGAAACGGAGCCCCAAACGGAGCCCGAGACCGAACCCGAAACGGAGCCCGAAACGGAGCCCGAAACGGAACCCGAGACCGAGCCCGAGACGGAGCCCGAGACCGAGCCCGGGACGGAGCCCGAGACGGAGCCCGAAACCGAGCCCGAGACAGAGCCCGAAACCGAGCCCGAGACAGAGCCCGAAACCGAGCCCGAGACAGAGCCCGAAACCGAGCCTGAGACCGAACCGGTCCCCGATCCGACGCTTCGGATCACGCTTGACCGGACCGAGCTGAAGGTCGGCGAGACGCTGACGCTGAAAGCGGTCCTTTCGGACGCGGGCGCTTTTGATAAGACGCTTCAATGGACCGTGACCGCGGGCGCTTCCTCCGGCACGGTGGAAGGGAACGTTTTCCGCGCCGTCGGCGCCGGGACCGTCACGCTGACCTGCCGGATGAAGGCAAGGAGCGACGTTTACGATACGGTGACGCTTCATATCACCGTGCCCGTGATCCCCGTCTCTTCGATCGTGATCCGTCCGTCTTCCGTCGAGGTGACGGTCGGCGGTAAGATCACGCTCGCCGCCGACGTTCTTCCGGCGGACGCGACGAACGGTGCGGTGAACTGGAGGATCTCGGAGGGAACGTCCTGCGGGACGCTTTCGTCTTCCGGTGTCTTCAGCGCATCCGCCCCGGGGACCGTCAGGATCGAATGCCGTGCGGCTGACGGCTCCGGCGTCACTGCCGCGGTCACGCTGACCGTAAAGGCGGCAGCGCTCTGGGCGGGAAGCGGAACGGAAGCGGATCCCTTCCTGATCGCCGATCAGCAGGATCTGGAGCGGATGCGTGACCGGGCGCAGGCGGGACAGTATTTCCGCCAGACTGCCGATATCGTACTTACCGGGGATTGGACGCCGATCGGTACGTCGGAAAGACCGTTCTGTGCGAACTATCACGGCGGCGGTCACGGGATCACCGGGCTGAACGTTCCTTCGTCGGAGGATCGTTGGCAGTCGGGTCTGTTCGGCTGCGTGAAGGGAAGCACGGTCAGGGATCTGTCGGTCTCCGGCAGCGTCACGGCGGGCTCTTATTCCGGTCTCCTGATCGGATACGCGATCGATTCTCAGGTGAAAAACTGCAGCGGCGTCGGGACCGTGAGCGGAGGTTCGTTCTGCGGCGGTCTGATCGGTCTTATGGAATACGACGGGGAGCGGGAAGACGCGTTTGCCATCTCCGTTTCCGGCTGCTCCTTTACCGGAACGGTACTGGGGACCGAAGGCAGCGTCGGCGGACTGATCGGCGGGTTCTCCGCACGGTACGACTACGAGATCGGAGCGGTCTGCGGGACGCTTTCGGATTGCTATGCGGACGCCGCGGTGAGCGGCGGCAGCGGGACCGTGGGAGGTCTTGCCGGCATGGTCAGTGGCGTCGACGTGACGCGCTGTGCGGCGGACGGGGACGTAACGGGGTCCGGCAGATATTTCGGTGGGCTGATCGGCGAACTGACGTGCTACAGCCGCGTTTCCGAATGCCGCGCGTCGGGTGACGTCAGCAGCAGCGGCGGCTTTGGCTACGGCAACGCGTTTGACGGCGGTCTCATCGGTATCGCGCGGGTCAGTTCCGTCGTTCACGACTGCTTCGCGACGGGGAACGTATTCTCCGAGGCGGAGTGGAGCACCTGCTACGATACCGTTACCGCAAACGGCGGTATCTGGCTCAACTATCGTAATCCCGCGGGATCGCTGATCGGATGCCTCGCGGCGACCGGTTCCGCCGACACGCTCAACGTGTACAACTGCTATGCGACCGGAACGGTGACGGCACCCAAAGTCTGTACCGACGACCGCACGTATTGCTTCGGCTCCCTGATCGGCTTTGTCTACGACAATACGACGCGGCGTTACGTGATCGATAAATCCGTCACGGATCTGACCGACAAAACGAATCTGTCCGGGAGCGCGATCGGCAGGCTGGACGGCAACTACTGCGTCGGAACGCAGCGTACATATTTCCGTCCCGTCAGCGAGATCGTGTATAACTCGAGTCGTACGGGCAGAGTTGACAAATACGTGATGCCGACCTACGAGTACGTGACGAATATCACGGCGGCAGACCTGACGGATCAGTCCGTCTTTGCCGGCTGGGACTTCGGCACGGTATGGAGCATGGGTGAAAACGGTCCTGCGCTCCGGCATACGAAATAAAATCAAAAATAGTAATAACCGCTGAAGGAACGATTTCTTTTCGGCGGTTATTGCTTTGTATGAAACGTCATTCGGGACTGTGCCGCTGCCGGAGACCTCCTTTTCCATGGAAAAAGCAGGGGAGTGCGGGAAATCTTTCATGATAAAGTCTGATAAAGTAATGATAAAGTTTTAGGCACCGCTCTTTACAAATCCGTACGATGGTGTTATAATAAAATCGGAGCGGAGGTTTTCCCGGCGGCTTACCTCGCTCCGTAAGGCGTCGGGTCCCGGAAGGATCTGATGCCGTGAAACCGATATCCCCGTTTTCCGTATCTCCGTTCCCGGGTAGGAAAACGGACGAACGACGTCCCCCGTGCGGGGCGGAAGGAGGCAGCCGTGAAGGCGTTGCTTTTTGCCGGAGCGTTTTTCGGAGGGGCGATCCTGTCGTTTCTCTGCTATCTTCTCGCAAAATGGGTGCTGAAGCACCGCGATAAATACTATTTTGCCGTGTCCATGCTGCGCCAGCTGATCGGGGTCGCGTATCTCGCGGCGCTGTTCTTCCTCGGACGGGGGAAGGACGGTCTCTATCTGCTTCTGCTCGGCGGAGCACTCGGCATCACGCTTCCCGCGCTGTTCCTGACGGCGCGGCTGCTGAAGATCCCGGCAGAGACAGCCGGGGAAAGGAAGGATGACAATGGGTGAGGAATCCAGAGTACTGATCCCGATCTTCGGGATCCTCGACGTGACGGGGGAAGTGGTCACCATGTGGATCCTGCTCGCGCTGATCACGGTCCTCTGTCTGATCGTCCGGGCGAACCTGAAGGAGCGGCCGGGCAAATTCCAGAACATGATCGAGACCGGCGTCGAGGCGTTGGACCGTTTCTTTGCCGACGTGCTCGGGAAGGAAAAATCGCGCAGGTATTTTTCCTTTCTTGCGTCCCTTTTCGTGTTCATTCTGTTTGCCAACTATTCCGGGCTGATCCCGGGCGTCGGACTGACCGACTACGTCAAGGCGCCGACCTCGTCGCTTTCCGTTACGCTCGGTCTCGGCGCGGTCGTGTTCCTGTTCCTGCAGATCAGCGGCCTCCGGACCGGGGTCGGACATTATTTCAAGCGGTTCGTTTCCCCGATGTTCTTCATGCTGCCGCTCCTGCTGCTCGATGAGGTCGTCAAGCCCGTCTCCCTTTCCCTCCGTCTGTTCGGCAACGTGTTCGGGGAAGAGACGGTCACGGAACAGCTCTACGAGCTTCTTCCGGTCGGCGCGCCCGTCATCATGATGGGGCTGTCCTGCCTGTTCTGCGCGCTGCAGGCGATCGTATATACCATGCTGGTTTCCATCTACCTCGACGAGGTGACCGAAACGGAAGCAGAACTTCCGCCGCTCAAACGATAAAAAAACTAAAAAAGACAAATAAAAAGGAGAACCGATTATGACTCAATCCGGACTTATCGCGATCGCCGCTGCACTTGCGATCGCCGTCAGCACGATCTTCCCGGCACTTGCCCAGGGGCTTACCGCCAAGGCGGCAATGGAGAGCATTGCCCGTCAGCCCGACGCGGCAAAGGACATCCGCTCTTCGCTGATCGTCTCTCTTGCGATGATGGAGGCGCTGACGATCTACGGCCTCCTGATTGCCTTCATGCTGATCGCAAAGATCTGAAGAGGAAGACGCCATGACGATTCAGCCTTCCGTCGCGATCTGGACCGTCATCTGTTTCTGCGCGCTGTATCTGATCCTGAAAAATCTTCTGTTCCGTCCAGTCCTGAAGCTGATGGACGAGCGGGAAAAGAAGATCGGGGATGCCGCGCGGGAAAAAGAGGACGCCCGGATCCGGGCAGAGGAAAAGCAGCGTCTTGCCGCCGCGGCGCGGAAAGAGGCGGAGGAAAGGGCACTTGCCGAACGGCAGGAGAAGACCGAGGCGCTCCGCACCGAAATGAAAAAGCAGCTGGAAGACGCGAAGGCGGAGCATTTTGCGAAAGTGGAAGCGTTCCGCCTGAATACCGAGGCGGAATTCGACGCGGAAATGAAAGAGGCGGAGCCTTTTACCGAACGCGCTGCCGCACTGTTTCTTTCCCATCTTTTTGAAAACTGAGCTGGAAGTATGGAAATATTATATTATATTCTGAATTTTGCCATTCTTGTCGGGATCCTCATGATTTTCGGCAGGAAAACGGTCGTTTCGATCTTCCGCGGCAGGCGGGAACGCATTGAGGCGGATCTCGACGGCGCGGAGCAAAAAACGCCGGAGGAGGAAGAACCGCCTTTCATGCCGGACCGCGCTCTGCCCGGGGAACAAGCGGAAGAAACGCTTCTTCCCGAGGAGCGCGCCCGGATCGAAAACGTCAGAAAATACACGGCTTCCGAGTGCAGGGAGCTGTATCTTGAAAAACTGAAGAAGGAACGCAAGGCGATCCTTGCCGGGATCCTTGAAAAGATCAGGGCGGGATACGACCGTTCCGACGTGAAGGAAAACGAGGAAGCGTATGACCGCAGGCTGATGGACGAGATCCTTTCAAGGATCACGCTGACGCCGGGCGATATGGCGTACCTGAAGCACCACAGTGTTCTGTACGTCACGCTGACCTCTGCCGCTCCGTTCCCCGCCGCGCTTGCGGCACGCGCGGAGGAGGCGGCTACGAAACTGCTGGATACGGTCGGCGGCAAGATATCCTTCTGGGTCAGAGAGGATCCCGCACTGATCGGCGGTTTCCGCTTCAGGATCGGTGATACCGTATACGACGGAACGACGTCGGAATACTGGTATGGCGTGACCAAGGCAGTCGAAAAAAAGCAGCTCAGCGAGGACGATACGCCGGAAACGATCAGACGGGAGATCGAAGAGGAGATCGCGGCAACGCCGCGGCGTCTTTCCGTTTATCAGCTCGGGCGCGTCATTTCGGTTTCCGACGGGATCTGCTGGATGGACGGCATCGCCGACATCATGTACGGTGAGGTCGTCGAATTCGAGTGCGGAGAGCGCGGCATGGTCCTCGACATTCAGCGGGATCGGGTCGGCTGCGTGATCTTCGGCAGATACGAGCATATCGAGAGCTACAGTAAGGTGCGCCGGGTCGGCAGGATCGCTTCCGTTCCGGTCGGCGACGGGCTGCTCGGTCGTGTGGTGGACGCGATCGGGAATCCGATCGACGGGCTGGGTTATTTGCCGTATGAAGAAAAGCGTCCGATGGAGTTCAACGCACCGGGCATCCTTGACCGTGCGGCGGTCAACCGTCCGCTCCATACCGGGATCAAGGCGATCGACGCGCTCGTCCCGATCGGAAAAGGGCAGAGGGAACTGCTCGTCGGTGACCGGCAGACCGGAAAAACGGCGATCGTTCTCGACACGATCCTGAACCAGAAGGGCAAAAACGTCGTCTGCATCTACGTCGGGATCGGTCAGAAGGAAACGACGGTCGCCGATATCCGTGAAAAACTCGAGGCGCACGGCGCGCTGGAATATACCGTGATCGTTTCCGGCTCCGCCTCCGATTCAGCGGCGATGCAGTACATCGCTCCCTACGCCGCGACGGCAATGGGGGAATACTATATGTATTCCGGGCGGGACGTCCTGATCATCTACGACGATCTTTCCAAGCACGCGGTTGCTTATCGCGAGCTTTCTCTCCTGCTGCAGCGCCCTTCCGGGCGTGAGGCGTATCCCGGTGATATCTTCTATCTGCATTCCCGTCTTCTGGAGCGGTCGGCACAGCTTTCCGAAGCACTGGGCGGCGGTTCGATGACCGCGATGCCGATCATCGAGACGCAGGCGGGAGACATTTCCTCGTATATCCCGACCAACGTGATCTCCATCACGGACGGACAGATCTTTCTGGAGGAAGATCTGTTCCACGCAGGACAGCGTCCGGGCGTCAACGTCGGTCTTTCCGTTTCCCGCGTGGGCGGGGCGGCGCAGACGAAGCTGCTGCGGCAGGTCTCCTCGGAGCTGCGGACCAAACTGGCACAGTACCGGGAACTTGCGGAATTCACGCAGTTCGGTGCCGACGTGGATGAAGAGACGAAGCGCCTGCTGAATAACGGGGAACACCTGCTGGAGGCGCTGAAGCAGTCCTGCTTCTCACCGCTTGAGGACTGGAAGCAGGCCCTCCTTCTGTTTGCCGTATCGGGCGGATATGCGGATGACGTTGATACGCACCGTATGAAGGCTCTGGAAGCGAGACTGTACGAGCTCTGTGAGACGCAATATCCCGACGTGACGGAGGAACTGAGATCCGGGAAGAAGATGGACGCCGCGCTCCGGCAGCGGGTGGAGGAAGTTGTCCGCGCTGCGGTAAAGGAGTTCTGATATGTCTGCCATTCCGGGACTGAAGAAAAAACTGAAAGGGATCCGGGCGGCGGGAAAGCTCTCCAAAGCCATGAAGACGGTCTCCGCCGCCAAATTCTCGAAGCTGTCCGCGCAGTTCCGGTATTATGCCGAGTACGCGAGGCAGTACCGGGAACTGGTCCGGATCGACTCGTCCGGGACGGGATTGAACGCCGGGAAACCCGATACGCTCGTCGTCTTCGGGTCCGAAAAAGGCTTCTGCGGCGGCTTCAACAACGCGATCCTGCAATTTCTGAAAAACGGGATCCTGTCGGAGGGGACGCCTGCGCATCTGATCGTATGCGGGCAGGAAATGGGCAATCTGCTTGCCGACAGCGGCATCCCCGCCGAGCGCGTGCTGCATTCCGACGGCACGGCAGGCTTTGCCGGTGCGGAGGAGCTTTGTACGGTCCTGACGGAGCTGACGGAGAAAAACCCGGACGGAAGGATCGCGCTCGTGTATCCGGTCTATCGCAATACCATGACGCAGGCGCCCGTTCTCATTCCGTTCGCCCTTCGCGGCGTCGGTCGGGCGATCGGCGGCGGGGAATGGGGATACGAGGCGTTTCCCGACCGGCAGACGGTGATGAACGCGCTTGCGGAACGTTACGCGCGTACCGTTCTGTACGGCATCCAGCTCGAGACCGCGCTTGGCGCGCAGGCGGCGACGATGATGACCATGCGTTCCGCTTACGATACGGCGAAGGAATTCACCGAGGAACTCGAGGGGGAGATCCACCGTCAGCGTCAGCGCGACGTGACAGCCGACGTGCTTGAAACTTCCTCTGACAAGAATAACAGAGAGAGAGGTGCCGATAACGATGTCTGAAATCAATCCCGCGGAAAACACCGGCATGGTGCAGCGTGTGACCGGTCCCATCGTGGACGTGCTGTTCGATTCCGGCGATATCCCGGATATCTTTCACGCGGTCACGATCACCAATAACGGAAAGACGATGACGCTGGAGGTCGCGGGGCACCTCGGAAACGGGGAGGTACGGTGTATCTCCATGTCTCCGACCGACGGGATCTCCAGAGGGATGCCCGCCCATACCGAGGGGAAGCCGATCCGCGTTTCGGTCGGACCCGGTACGCTCGGCAGGATGGTCAACGTCCTCGGCGAGCCGATTGACGGACTGCCTCCGGTCGAAGGGGAAACGAAATGGCCGATCCATCATCCGGCGCCGAAGTTTTCCGAGCTCGCTTCGGGAAACGAGATCATGGAGACCGGGATCAAGGTCATTGACCTGATGACCCCGTATATGCGCGGCGGCAAGATCGGTCTGTTCGGCGGTGCCGGCGTCGGGAAAACGGTCCTGATCATGGAGCTGATCCGCAACATCGCCTCCGAGCACAACGGTTACTCGGTCTTTGCCGGGGTCGGGGAGCGTTCCAGAGAAGGGAACGATCTGTACCACGAGATGAAGAGCTCCGGGGTCCTGGACAAGACCGCACTCGTTTTCGGACAGATGAACGAGACTGCGGGTGCCAGACTGCGCGTTCCCCTCGTCGGGCTGACGATGGCGGAATACTTCCGCGAGACCGAGCATAAGGACGTGCTTCTTTTTATCGACAACATTTTCCGCTTTACGCAGGCGGGCAGCGAAGTCGGAGGCCAAGCGGTCTTAGGAAGACAACTGT
>JAZLIW010000044.1:0-10493 GCA_045617585.1 Eubacteriales bacterium | reverse complement strand
TTCCTTGCGGGACTTATTCATCTGCCCCGCGCGGCGATCCGTGCGGGATCAGGGTTCTCCGTTCGGGCTTTCCGCCGCGCCGGTCCCGTTCTCCGCGGTGCGCGCGTCTTCGATCGCGAGCGCGAGGGCTTTGGAGAACTGGTCGGGGCAGGAGGTGGGCTTGAAGCCGCAGCGGATGCCCGCGAGACGGGACGCCGCCTCACCGGGCGTCATTCCCTCCACGAGGCGGGAGATCCCCTGCAGGTTGCCGTTGCAGCCGCCGACGAAACGCACGTCGGTCAGTCTGCCGTCGCGGACGGTGAACAGGATCTCCTGAGAGCAGGTCCCTTTGGTTCTGTAACGGTACGATTTTTCCATTTGTTATTCCTTTTTCCTTTCTTCCGGCGGGCGGTCAGGCTCTGGTGCCGCCGAGCTTCATTCTGCGGACGTCGGTCCCGATCAGCGGGACGGTCACGAATTCCCCGAAGATGCGGGAGAAGATCCGGTCGTCATAGCGCGCCTTGAGATCCTTCGGGTCGAGATTGGTATTGATGACCGTCGCGTTCCCGCGGTTGAGACGGTCGTTGAGCAGATTGTAGAAGACGGAAGAGGTGAACTGATTGGTCATCTCCGTCCCGAGGTCGTCGACGATCAGCAGCTCCGCGTCGTAGAAGCGCCGCGTCGCGAAGGGCGCGTCGGAATTGCGGGCGCGGTCGAAGCGCTCGTGCTCGAACTCCCCGAAGAGATCCGCGGCGGTGACGCAGACGACGTCGTAACCGCGCTCGATCACCCTGCCCGCAAGCGCGGCGGACAGATGGGTCTTGCCGAGTCCGGTGCCGCCGATCATCAGCAGGTTGTTGCGGCTTTGCCGCTCGCCGAAGGTCTCGGCGAAGTCACGCACCGTGCGCAGCGCGAGCCTTGCCGCCTCCGCCGCGCGCGGATCGGCAGACTGGCAGGCGGGATCGAACGAGTCGAAGGTCTTCGTCTCGATCAGGTGCCCGATCCCGGAACTTTCGTACGCCAGACGGACCAGCTTCTTCTTCATGCAGACGCACATCCGGAAGCCGATCGCCCCGGTATCCCGGCAGAGCCCGCACTCGAACCTCGGCTTCAGGTAATCGGCGGGATACCCGTGCGAAACGAGGAGCTCCTCCCGCCTTTTCCGCAAAGCCGCGTTCCGCTCCTTCAGCCGGTCGATCTCCGCCTGCAGCGCCTCGCCGCGGAACCGCGTGTACGCGCCGTAGATCGCGAGCCCGGTTTTTCCCATCTCGTCGTCGGTCTCCCTCAGCTCCGGGATCTCCAGCCGGACCCGGTCCGCCCGTTCCTCCGCGGCGCGGACCGCGAGGAGCTGCTTGTCCCGGTATTCGTCCTGCACTTTTTTATAGTTTTCGGGATTGTAACTCATGCCGCGTTCCCCTCTCTTCCCGGACGGTTCACTCCCCGGTGCCGTCCTTCATTTCGTCGTAGCTCCGCCGCAGCGCCGCGCTGATAAAATCGTCGGTGTCGAAGCTGCCGTACGTACTGCCCTGCGCTTTCGGCTTCGGCTTGTTTTCGTGGTCGGCCTTCGCCGCGGCGGGATCGGTGATCCCCTTTTCGTGCCACGCGGCGACGACCTTCGCCATATACTGGATCTTAAATTCGCCGGTGCCGTCCACGGTCACCTCGTAGGCGTATTCCAGAAGCTCGTAGGACAGGTCCCATTCCTCCAGCCAGAGCTTGAGATAGCCGTTCTCCCGCGCGCTCAGCTTCCGCTCGCCCCATCCGAACAGGGAGCGCAGCTTGCCGCGGATCGGCGCGGTCTTTTCGTCGGTCAGATATTTCCGGTTCAGCGCGTCGTAGGTGTCGATCCCCGACTGCACCAGCCCGACGGCGGCGCGGAAGATGTAGCCGACCGAGCCCTTGCCCTGCCTGATCAGATGGTCGGTCAGAAGAAGGATGAAGTCGCTGTCCAGCTTCCAATTCGTGACCAGCTCCGCGATCTTGCTGACCTCGCCGTCGTTGAAGAAGCGCTTTCCGATCTTCGCCTGAAGGATATCGATCAGCGTCCTGATCCCGGGCGTCTCCTTCACCGTTTCCTCAAGCTCGGTCCCGCGCAGGACGGTCACGGCGTCGTCGGGCGGCGGGAGAAGTGCCGGGTCCCGTTTCCCTTCCTCGTTCCGGGCAAGGATCCCCGCCCCCTCGAAAAAGTCGAGCGCCGAGGTCACTTCCTCTTCCCGGACGCCGAGCGCCTTCGCGAGCTTCGCCGCGTTCGCGGGGCAGCCGTCCAGCAGATCCCGCCGCTCCGAGAGGAGGGCGAGGACGCGCAGCTCCGTCAGGGACCGCGCTCTGCGCAGCGCGTCGCCCGGCAGGATCACCGGGTCGGTGCCGTAATTTACGATCATTCGTCTTGTTTCCTTTCGTTCCGGAGCACCATTCCGCTCAGCATCATGAGCAGATCGCCCACCATCAGATTGATCACCGCGATCCGTCCGTCCCGCGGCAGCTCGGAGGGAGAAAGATTCAGGATCCCGCGGATCCCCGCCGCCTCCATCCGCTCGTAAAAGCCCTCCGGGATCATGAAATGCGGGGAAAGGACGGCGATCTCCGTCGGGTGCGCGGCGAGATACGCGTCCAGCTCCTCGGGCGGATAGACCGGCGTCACCGTTCCCGGCGCTTCCCGTTCGGCAGGGGACTCGGAGAAGCACGCCTCCAGCCGGATGCCCCGCCCGCCGAAAAGTGCCTCGTCGGCAAGCGGATCGCCCGCCCCGCCGCCGAGAAAGACCGCGCGGTAGCCCTCGCCGGTGCCGAGCGCACGGCTGATCTCGGTATAGAGCGGCTTGACGCTGTAACCGTAGCCCTGCTGCCCGTGCGCGTCGAAATAGCCGAGGTCCGAGCGGACCTGCGCCGCGTTCGTCTGAAGCCGCTTTGCCAGCTCCCCGGAGTTGGTCCGGTACTCCCCGTCAAGCAGCATGGTGCGCAGACACCGGAAGTAGCGGGGCAGCCGCATCGCCACGGCGCCCGGTATTTTTTCGGGCAGTTTCTTTCCGTCCTTCAAGGAATTCTTCCTTTCGTCAATTCGTTAAAACATCCGTTTTGTCGTTTCTCCACAATCC
The DNA here is from genome assembly GCA_045617585.1 of Eubacteriales bacterium. Lineage (GTDB taxonomy): Bacteria > Bacillota > Clostridia > Oscillospirales > CAG-272 > CAKRZE01. The sequence goes on along the minus strand of JAZLIW010000044.1, from coordinate 7,422 downwards.
GGAGGCGTTTTGCGGGAGCGGGGATCTTTCCCGTTTTCCCGTTCGTTTCCACAGAGTTTTCCACAAGTGTGGGGAGAAAAGTGCCGCCGGAACATCGGTTTACCGTTAGTCCGCGCGGATTCTCCACAGGATTTTCCGCATCTGTGGATTTCTTTCGCGGTTTTCCCCATTGCGGGGAAATCGGGCGTTTTCCACAAAATCCCCGTTCCCGGGGCCGTTTCCCGCCGCCCGGAGCGCCGTCCGGCACGCTCCGCGCGGCTCCGTTTTCCGTCAGAATGCGAAGAGCGTCAGTCGTTCGGGGAGGCGTTCAGATCGTCTCCGGCGCGGATCCCCGCCAGATAATTATAGTAGGTCTGCGCCGCGATCATCGCCGCGTTGTCCCCGCAGAGGGAGAGCGGCGGGAGGAAGACGGGGATGCCGTGCTTCCGTGCGAGCTTTTCGGCAGCGTGGCGCAGATGAGAGTTGGCGGATACGCCGCCCGCCAGCACGAGCTGCGCGGGACGGTATTTTTCCACCGCGCTCTCCAGCTTCTTCATCGCGGAGGAGACGACCGTCTTCGTAAACGACGCCGCGATATCCTCCTTCGGGATCGCGATTCCCTTCTGCTCCAGATTGTGCAGATGGTTGATCACGGCGGTCTTCAGCCCGCTGAAGGAATAATCGAGGTTGTCCCCCGGGATCGCCGCGGTCGGGAAGCGCACGGCGTCCCCGTCGCCCGCGGAGGCGAGCCGATCCATTTCCGCGCCGCCGGGATAGGGGATCCCCATCACGCGGGCGACCTTGTCGAACGCCTCGCCCATCGCGTCGTCCCGGGTCCCGCCCACCGTCTCGAACGAGGTGTAGTCGCGGACCATGACGATCGAGGTATGCCCGCCCGAGGCAACGAGTGCCAGGAACGGCGGGACCGGCGCCGGAGAAGAAAGATAGTTCGCCGCGATATGTCCCTCGATGTGCTGGACCGGGACCAGCGGGATCCCGTTCGCGGCGGCGAGCGATTTTGCGAAGTTGACGCCGACCAGCAGCGCGCCGATCAGCCCGGGATGCGCCGTCACGCCGATGCAGCCGATCTCGGAAAGAGAGACGCCGGCGGTCTCCAACGCTTCGTAGGTGATCCCGGAGATCGCCTCGATGTGGGCGCGGCTCGCGATCTCCGGCACGACGCCGCCGTAGAGGCGGTGGACGGCGATCTGCGACGCCACGATATTCGATAAGATCACGGGGGCTCCCTCCCCCATCCGGACGACGGACGCCGAGGTCTCGTCGCAGGAGCTTTCAAACGCAAGGATCAGCATGGTTCCATTCCTTCTGTCTTTGGTATTGCGCGGCGCGTCAGCGGAGGACCGGCAGGGCGGGAACGCTCATCAGCACCGCGTCCTCGGTCGGGTCCCGGTAATACCGCGCCCGCACGCCGTCCACGACAAACCCGAGGGAGGCGTACAGCGCCCGCGCGGCGCCGTTCGAGGCGCGGACCTCAAGTAAGACCCGTTCCTCTCCGTTTTCCGCCGCGGCGGCAAGCACGGCTGCCATCAGCATCCTGCCCGCACCGCGGCGGCGGAACGCGGGATCGACCGCGACGTTCGTGATCTCCCGGTCTTCTCCGGCACGGAGAGAACCCACGTAACCGACGGCGGTCTCTCCCTCGACAGCGGCGAAGAACAGGCTGCCCTCTCCCTCCGCGGTCGCGCGGAGCGCGCTTTCGCTCCACGGGCGGGAAAAGCAGGCTTTTTCGAGCGCAGCCGCGGCGGGAAAGTCCTCCTCCCGCATGGGACGGACGGTCACGTCGTCTCCTCCGGACGGATCAGCGTGTTTTCATCCGCCTGCATATCGGTGCGCGACAGATAGTCGAGCAGCAGCGTCCCGACCGACACGCATTTCTGCCGGGCGCGGTCGTAGAGGAAGTTGTCGTCCTTCCCCTCGATATACACGATATCGTAATACAGCCACGTGTAGGTGCCGGAGGAAAACTTCAGATGGTAGTCCGCGTAGTATTCCATCGGGAAGGACGCGGCGGTGCCGTTTTCCATCGCGTCGGCGATCGCCCGCACGTGATCCTTCCGGTCCACGAGCCGGATCTGACGGACGTAGGTATCGGTCTGCTCACAGATGCTGACCGCCTCCGCGTCGAACTCATCCAGCGCCGGGAGAGGCGTCCCCTCCGCGTAATAGATCCCGCCGCCGCCCGTATAGCGTTCACCGAGCCAGACCGTCGGCTCCGCGCCGGTCAGCGGATAGAGGAGATCCTTCCCCGACTTGCCGTAGGGGTGCTTGATCTGCACCTTGACCGGCTCGTAACAGATCGGGGCGAAGTGATACAGGATATCGTTCTTCGCGTCGTAGTATCCGCCGCGTCCGGGATCGTAGTCCATCTTCAGCGGCTTCGGCGCGAACAGCGCCCAGAGCGCGAAGAACAGCCCCACGGCAAGGGCAAGTGCCCCCGCGGCAAGGGCGATCTTTTTCGGCGTCATCGGAGAAGGGACGGCTGTGCCCTTCCCTTTTCCCGTTCCTTTTGCTTTTTGTGCCATGATGTTTTTCTTCTCTCATCCATCTCCCCGCGGGGCGGGGCTTTTTTCGTATTGCGTCAGTATCCGAACTGACCGCTGAGGGAGTCGTCGTTGTCGACCCACTCCGAGACCTCGAAGACCGCGTAGTTCTCGCGGTCGTTGCGGACGATGACCCGCTCGATCCCGGCGTTGATGATCATGCGCTTGCACATGGCGCAGGAGGTCGTCCCCGCCATCAGCATTCCGTCCGCGGGATTGACGCACGCCATGTACAGGGTCGCGCCGCGGGATTCCTCCGCGGAGGCGGAGATGATCGCGTTCGCTTCGGCGTGGACCGAACGGCAGAGCTCGTAACGCTCGCCGCGCGGGATGTTCAGCTTTTCCCGCATACAGAAGCGGATGTCGCTGCAGTTCTTTCTTCCGCGCGGCGCGCCGTTGTAGCCGGTCGCGACGATCGCGTCGTTCTTGACGATGATCGCACCGAATTTCCGGCGCAGGCAGGTGCTGCGCTCGGCGACGGTCTGCGCGATATCAAGGTAATAATTGATCTTGGAGACACGTTCCATGGTTCGGTTCCTTTCATTTATATGCGGCTCTTCTCCCGCCGGTCAGGTGCATCCGGCGGAGAGCAGCGCGAAGTTCGTGGTTTCGGGCGCGTCGGTAAAGAGGTCGAGATTGCCGAGGATCAGCACCGCGTCGTATCCGTTCTGCTCGCACAGGGTCTTTACCGTGGAAAGCTTGTAATACCGCAGGTCGAGCAGATCGAGGTCGTAGTGCCGCGCGAGGAAGGGTGCGATCGAATGCGCGAAGGAATCCTTGACGACAAGGAGCCGCGGGCGGTCCTCCGATCCGTTTTTCCGGACCGTGACGAGGCCGTTGTTGGAGCCGAAGAAGCCGGCGTACTTGTCCTTGGTCTCAAAGTATTTTTCGACGTAGAAGCCGTCGAACGTCCCCTCGGACATCGAGACCGTCGTAAAGTCCCCGTCCCCCTCGTAGCGGAAGAGGGTCAGCGTGTCTCCGGGCACCCATTTCATGCCCGAGCCGGACCAGTAGGTCCCGTAAAACGCGCCGGGGACCGCCGTCTCGGTGAAATCGCTCCGCTCGTACGGGACGTAGGAGAGCGCTTCCCCGAGGGAACGGTAGGCGCAGTACGCGCCGAAGGTCGTCCAGTGATGGTCGGTGCGGTAATAGAGCTCCTCCTCCGTTTCGGCAGAGGAAAGCACGGCGCGCAGATCCGCGCAGGTCACGTTCTCCAGTTTTTCCGCCTCGGCGGCGAAGGTCTCCCAGATGGCGTCCGAAAGCTCCGCCGGATACGAGGCAGGAAGCTCTTCGGGGATCACGTCCTGCGCTCTGCCGGTCGGCGCGAGCACGACGCCGATGCCCTGCTCCTTCGCCCAGCGGGCAAAGGCGGAGACGTAAGCGAGGTTGGTTTTCAGGTTCTCTTCGGAGGGGCGGTCCTCCCGTTCGTAGATCCTGCCGTTTTTGCCGAGGATCTTATTTTCGTTCTCCCGTTTCCCCATCCCGATCTCGACCGCGGCCTTGAGCTCCACGAAGGAGTCACGGAGCGGGAACTGATCGGAAAGGTAATCGGAAAACTGCCTGGTAAAGCTGCCCTCCAGCAGATTGCCGAGCGGGCCCGCGGAATTCGAGACCGAGGGGAGCCCCTGCAGGTTCCGGTTCTCGTCCTCCGAGAAGGTGCGGTCGGGCAGGATCCAGCCCGCGGCACAGAAGCCGAAGATCACGGCAAGGAAGGCAAACAGTGTGATCAGATCCGCGCACTTCGTCTTTTTCTCCTCCGCGACGCGTTTCTGGAGTTCGAGAAGCCCGTCCTGCTCGGTCCGGGTCTCGGGTCGGTTGTTCATGACGGTCTCCTCTCAGAAAATATAGTAGATGAACGGATTGTAGGAGGAAGCGACGAGATACGCCGTGCAGACGATCAGCAGCACCAGCCCGCCGACCGCGGCGACGGTACGGAAGGACGGCTTCTTCTCGTAGAGGCGGTAGAACAGCTTCCGCGGCAGCGGTGTCGAGGCGACCCCGAGCAGAAGCAGATAGGGCAGATTGCGCACGAGATCGTAAACCGCCGCGCCGTCGGCAAAGCCGCTTGCCCCGATGCCGAACAGATTGCCGAAATAGGTCACCCCGGCGGCAAGGTCGGTCTCCGCGAAGATCAGCCAGCCGATGGCGACGAAGAACATGGCGTACAGATGCCGGAGGATCTTCGGCGCCTTCTCCATCTTCTTCCCGAGGAAGAGCTTTTCCGCCATCAGGAGGACGAAATAGTAAAGACCCCAGAGGATATAGTTCCAGTTCGCGCCGTGCCAGATGCCGGTCAGCAGCCAGACGACGAAGATATTGCGGTAGTTCTTCCATTTTTCGCTGCAGCGGGAGCCGCCGAGCGGGAAATACACGTATTCACGGAACCACGTGGAGAGCGACATATGCCATCTGCGCCAGAAATCGGTGATGCTTTCCGCGATATAGGGGTAGTTGAAGTTCTCAAGGAACCGGAAGCCCACCATTTTTCCGAGGCCGATCGCCATATCGGAATAGCCGGAAAAGTCAAAATAAATGTGGAAGGTATAGAAGATCACGCCGAGCCACGCCCCGAGGACCGAACGTTCAGACGCGGCGGAGATCGTATCCCACATCTGCCCCGCGACGTTGCCGAGCAGCATCTTCTTGCCGAGACCAGCGAGGAAGGTCCTCACCCCGCTCGCGAACAGATACCGGGATTCCTCCCGGTTCCGCAGCATATCGTCCACGTCCTGATACCGGACGATGGGCCCGGCGACGAGCTGCGGGAAGAGCGTCACGTAGGTGCCGAACGAGATCGGGTCCTTCTGCACGCGCGCGTCGTCCCGGTAGACGTCGATCACGTAAGACAGCGCCTGGAAGGTATAGAACGAGATCCCGACCGGGAGCGCGAGCCCCGGGGACTTCATTCCGCCAAGGCCGGGGATCAGACGCAGATTGGAAACGATGAAATCGGAATATTTGAAAAAGCCGAGGATCAGGAGATTGACGGCGATCGAGGCGATGAGGACGGCCTTCGCGCCCTTTTTGCTCCCCCGGACGTCGCGGGTCCAGCCGATCAGGATCCCCGCCCCGTAGTCGAACAGGATGGTCAGCACCATGAGCAGGACGTATTTCGGCTCGCCCCATCCGTAGAAGACGAGCGAGGTCAGGAGCAGGACGACGTTGCGCCAGACGCGGTGCCGCTGCGGGATCGCATAGTACAGAAGAAGCGTCACCGGCAGAAACAGAAATAAAAACTCAAGGCTGGAAAATACCATGACCGATCCTTTCGCAGACAAACTTACAGATAATACTATTATAGCAGGAATTTGTGAACCGTGCAAGCGGTTTTCGATTATTTTCACAAATAAAAAAAGCCGTCCCCGGCGGTGAAACTTTCATTTTGCCGATTGACAAACCGCTTTCCTTCCCATATAATATAGTATTATGATAGTCAGACCCCAAAATCAGAAGCCAAGGAGTACCGATCATGCAGGAATATCAAGTCAAGGTCGTCAAATTCGGCGGCAGCTCCCTTTCGGGCGCCGATCAGTTCAGGAAGGCGGCGGCGATCGTCCGCGCCGACCCCGCGAGAAAATATGTGATCCCCTCTGCCCCCGGCAAGCGCTTTTCCGGTGACGATAAGGTCACCGATATGCTCTACCGCTGCTACGAGGAAGCGTCGCAGGGGAACGACATCACCGAGTCCTTCGGCAGGATCGAGCGCCGCTACCGTGACATCGTGACCGAGCTCGGTCTGGACTTCTCCCCCGAGGAGGAATTCCGCGCGATCCGCTCCGCGATCGAGCACCGCGCCGGGCGCGACTTTGCCGCCTCCCGCGGTGAATATCTGAACGGCAAGATCCTCTCCGCCTATCTCGGCTTCGATTTCATCGACGCAGCCGACGTCATCTTCTTCCGGGAGGACGGCACCTTCGACAGCGAAAAGACCAACGAGGTCCTCGGCGCGGCGCTGAAAAAGCATCCCCACGCCGTGATCCCCGGCTTCTACGGCTCGATGCCGAACGACACGATCCGCACCTTCTCCCGCGGCGGCTCGGATATCACCGGCTCCATCGTCGCCCGCGCGGCGTGCGCCGATCTGTACGAGAACTGGACCGACGTCTCAGGCTTCCTGATGGCGGATCCCCGCATCGTGGAAGATCCGAAGGTCATCGAGGTCATCACCTACCGCGAGCTGCGCGAGCTCTCCTATATGGGGGCGACCGTCCTCCACGAGGACGCGATCTTCCCGGTCCGCTTCGCGGGCATCCCGATCAACATCCGCAACACCAATTCTCCGGAGGATCCCGGCACGATGATCGTCTCCCACACGACCCGCACGGGCTCCGGCGCGATCACCGGCATCGCCGGAAAGAAGGGGCTGTCGGTCATCACGATCGAGAAGGACATGATGAACGCCGAGCTCGGCTTCGGCAGAAAGGTCCTCGAGGTGCTCGAAAAGCAGGGCATCTCCTTCGAGCATCTGCCCTCCGGCATCGACACGATGAGCGTCGTCATCGCCTCCGACGCGCTGAAGGGCAAGCGCGACGCGATCCTCAACGAGATCTGCGCCGTCTGCGATCCCGAGTCCGTACAGATCGAGGACGGGATCGCCCTCCTCGCCGTCGTCGGCAGGAATATGGTCAACGCCAAAGGGACCTCCGCGCGTGCCCTCTCCGCGGTCGCCCGTGCCGGCGTCAACGTCCGCCTGATCGATCAGGGCTCCTCCGAGCTGAACATCATCATCGGCATCCACGAGGAAGACCTCGGGGACGCGATGAAGGCGATCTACTCCGAATTCGTGAAATAAGAACGGCAAAACGCCGCGATCCGACCGATCCCCGGGCAAACGTCCGGGGATCCGCCGACCGCGGCGTTTTTTATTTTCCGCCCCCTCAAG
>JAZLIW010000043.1:0-1985 GCA_045617585.1 Eubacteriales bacterium | reverse complement strand
TGAACGGCAGGGAGACCGTCTTTGCCGTGACGCGGGCGATCCTGAACCGGGATCCGACGGAAGAAGAGATCGAAGCGAACGGGGAGCCGGACGCCGCGGCGCTGGCACGCGCGCTCTCAGAAAGCGGGGAATTTGCTTCTCTGCTGCCCGGGATCCGGTCGGGCGCGTACTTCTGGGGGAAGAACCGGACCGACGCCTATACCGGGAGCCGGGTCATGACCGCGCGGGAGGTCAACACGCTGCTCGGCAAGGGGAAGACCGTGACGCTGCCGCGCGGGACGCTGGTCCTCGCGGACGAGACGGTCGTCCTGCCGGAGGGCGCGGTGCTCACGACCGAGGGCGCGCCGGGGCATTACGCAAAAATGGCGCGGATCATCCGCGTCGGGGATATCACGCACAACCTCGTGGAAATGAAGGACGGAGCGGTGCTGAAGAACGTATACCTTGAAGGGAACCTTTCGGCGCAGGCAAAAGGAACGCAGGAGACGGCGTTCGGCGCGGGCGGGAACGTCCGGGTCGACGGCAGCGGCTGTGCCGTGCGGGACTGCCGCGCCTCCGATCCCTGCTCGACCTTCGGCTTCTTCACGATGCCGGGGACCGAGAAGGAATATCTCGGCGGGAACCTGATCACCTGCTACGCCTCCGATCACACGAAGACGTGGCTGGACGGGATCAAGTGCATGAGCACCGACAGCCTGATCGAAAAGAACGGCGTGATCGACGCGACCGACGCCGGGATCGCGGTGTTCCGCTATATCACGGGGCTTGTGATGTACCGGCAGACGCCGGTCGGACCGGAGACCTATTTCCGGGCGCAGGATACGGTCGTGCGGTTCAACCGGCTGATCCAGGCGGGGAATTCCTCCTACGTTGCCCTTGACTTTGAATCGAACAATATCAACTGGTCGGAGGACTATATGCCGGGCACGACCCTGAACTACCCGGAAAACCCGGCGAATTTCACCGGGTTCGTCCTGTACGAGAATCAGGTCTGGACCTCGATGACGGCGCACACCCACCTGACCGTGACGCTTTCCACGCAGCCGTGGACGGCGGCGGGAAAGACCGATCGCGTCTTCGGCGGGACGGTCGTGAACAATTTCTCCCCCGAGGGCTGCCATATCTGCACCGCGGCGGGGATCGTCGTCGACGGCTGCACGGACGTCACGGTGCGCGGGAACAGCTTTGCGCTGTATCTCGGGAACTGGTGCGAGGGCAGGGGCGCGCTCCGCGCAAGGATTGCCTCCGAGAACCCGGAGACCTGCACGGGCGATTTTCAGCCGGGATTTGAAGAGCTCGGGATCGGGGGACGGTCCGGCTGCTTCATCACGAACGCTTATTACGAGAACGGGGAAGCGCAGACGCTGAAGGAGGCGATCCTTCACGAAGCGCCCGTCACGGTCCCCGCGGAACGGTTCCTTGCCGGGAAACGGTAAAAACGGAGGAAAACGGCGCTCCGAAATGAGAAAAGGGGCTGCTGCACGAACGTGCGGCAGCCCTCGATTTTTTTGCGGCGATCGGGATCCGTTATTCCGCCTGCGGGCGTTCTTTTGTTCGGGATCGCCAATACCGTCGTGCGGCTCTCTTTTTCTTTCATGCCGTCATACTTCCTTTCAAAAGGATATGACAGATTTTTTCGGCTTTTGTCACACGGCTCCGGAAATCTTTTTTATTTCGTTCGTTTGGACGCGAAGAAGGCACGGAGGAGGGAAAGGCTTTCCTCCGCGAGGACGCCGGGCTCGACGGCGGGGCGGTGGCCGAGGGGGTAGGCGGAGAGGTCGATCAGGCTGCCGAGCGCCCCCGCGCGGTAGTCCTTCGCGCCGTAGACGACGCGGGGCACGCGCGCGTTGATCACGGCGCCCGCACACATGGGGCAGGGCTCGAGCGTGACGTAGAGCGTGCATCCGATCAGCCGCCAGCCGCCGAGGAGACGGCACGCCTCCGCCACGCAGAGAAGCTCCGCGTGTGCCGCGGCGGACCGGTCG
>JAZLIW010000042.1:0-7944 GCA_045617585.1 Eubacteriales bacterium | reverse complement strand
GTCCAAACAGTAAAAAACGGAGCACCCGGAAAAGAGTCTTACGCTTCTTTTCCGGGTGCGATTTGTTTTGGCTGTCTGCGGGCGGGATCTGACTGTGCCGTCATTCCTTCGCCGCTCTGGCGATCGCGAGGACATTTGCCGGGGGGACTTTCGGCAGGATGGCCTCGTGGCTGGGGGAGATGACGATCCCGGGACCGAGGATCTCACGGACGCGGAAGACCTCCTCCCGTACCTCCTCGGGCGTGCCGTTGACCATGATCCCCTGCGCATCGATCCCGCCGAGGAAGGCAAGGTCGTTTTTGTACTGCTTCAGGTCGTCGGCGCTCATGCCGGCAGCTCTTGCCTGGATGGGATGCAGGACGTCCACGCCGCTGTCGATCAGATCGGGAATGATCCGCGCGATCGAGCCGCAGGAATGCAGGACGATGAGCTTCCCGTACTTTTTGCCGACCGAAATGATCCGCTTGAAGGAGGGAAGGATAAACCTGCGGAACTGCTCCGGGGAAAGGAACAGGTCGAGCTGGGTGCCGAAGTCGTTGCCGAAGAAGAGCGCGTCGGCGCGGTCGCCGAGCCCGGCAAAGAACTTTTCGTTTGCCTCCATGTAGAAGTCCACGACGCGCTCGGTGACCGCCTCAACGATCATCGGGTTCTCGTACATTTTGATAAAGTAGTTCTCCATCCCGAAAAAGTCGGCGACGTTATGGAAAAAGCACGCCCACATCCCGGTCAGGACCATCTTATCGGGAAAGCGCTCGATTTTGCGGTAAACGTTTGTGAAATCGCAGTATTTCGCGTCCGGCCACGGGTATTTGTCGAGGTCGCTCAGGGTCTCGGCGTCGGCAAGACAGCCGGGGGCGCTGAGGGTCTCGCGGCGGATCCCGTAGGCGGGATCGAAAGCGGGCCGTCCCTCCGGGTGGCGGTATCCTCCGTCGGCGGGGATCCAGCGGACGTCGTCGTCAAGATAGGTATAGATCGCTTCGTTCGTCGGCTCGATGCCCCATTCCTTCGCGCAGCGGACGGTCGCTTCCGGCTTCGGGTTCCCGGTCCAGAACGCTTTTCCGTTTACGTTCCGGCGGGTGAAGACCGAGCGGACGGTTTCTCTTGAATTCTGCATGGATCATTATTCCTTCTTCCGGTCGTTTTTTCTTATCTTATCACAAAGTAAGCGGTCTGTCAAGAAAACGGAACGCTTCTTTCTGTTGACATTTTCACGGCGGACGGTTATAATGAAATTGGGGCCGCGGAATGGCGATCGTTCCGTTCCACCGATGCCGCCCGAAGAGAAAGGAAGCGCTTTTTATGAAATACGGAATGAAAACCGTCTGTCGGTGCGTGTTCCCGGTACTGCTGGCACTCCTTTTCTGCGTCGGATGTACGGAGAGCACTGTCGGACCGGGGCAGGACGGAGAAACGCGCCCCGGAACCGAAGAAAACGGAACCGTGACCGACCGGGAGTCCGAGGCTGAAACGGAGCCCGGCGCCGATCCCGTCGTACCGCCCGCTGCCAACTCATTTCTGCCGACCTCGGCAAAGGCGGGGAGGGCGTTTCTCGACCCCGCGGAGATCGCGGAGAGCGGTGCCGCCCACGGGATGCGGAAATTTTACTTTCCGACGCAGCTCAATCCCGGCCTTCCTTTTTCCGTCGCCTGCCATATTTCGGACGGGGAGATCAGCGCGATGCTGCCTGCCGGGACGGACCTGAGGGGGCTTATTCCGGTCTTCGAGGGCGCGGAACTAATGGTCGGCGGAAAAGCGGTGCGCTCCGGGACCGACGCGATCGATCTTGCTTCCCCCGTGAACGCACTCGTGACGGACGCGGCGGGCAAAACGTTTCAGGTCGTTCTGCGGGTGGAGACGCTTGCGACCGGACTGCCGTCGGTGGCGGTAACGGTCGATGGCTTCGGCAGCATCCGTTCCAAAGAGGAGTACGTCAGCGGCACCTTCTACGTCGGCGGCGGGAGCAAAGCGGTCTGTCCCTACGCGGCAGAGGAACCGACGTCGGTCGGCGCTTCCTTCAAGGGGCGCGGCAATACCTCCTGGGGCTTTGAAAAGAAGGGCTATACGGTCAAGCTGGATGAAAAGACCGACGTTCTCGGGCTCGGCAAGTCAAAGAATTACACGCTGATCTCTAATTATCAGGATAAGAGCCTGATGCGCAACGAGATCGCGGCGTATCTTTCGGAGCGCCTCGGGCTCGTGACCATGAAAACGCGCAGCGTCGATCTCTGGCTCAACGGCGCGTATCACGGCTGCTATATGGTCATTGAAAAGGTAGAGATCGAAAAGGGCAGGGTGGATATCCCGGAGGATACCGACCTTCCGCCCGAAGAACTCGGCTACCTGATGGAATGGGACGGCCATGTGAGCGAGGTCAGCGGGGAACAGAAGAACCGCTGGCAGAGGATCGGCGATACGGTCTACGATCCGGTCGCGGACACGTATTTCATGACCTCGCCGGGGTATCTCGTGATCCACAAGCCATCCCCGGAGAAAATGACGGAGGCGCATATCGCGTATATCACCTCGCTGATCAAAGAGGCGGACGCGGCGATCAACGCAAGGGACGCGGAGCGGATCGCAAAGATGCTGGATCTGCGCTCTTTCGCCGCGTGGTATCTGGTCGAGGACCTGATGAAGAACATGGACGCCCGCTTCTGGAGCAGCTGCTATATGTACGCGGACGGAGACGGGGTCCTGCACATGGGACCCGTCTGGGGCTTCGATATGTCGCTCGGCAACGCGAATTACGGCGGCTGTGACACGCCGGACGGCGCGTACATCGAGGACTGCACGTGGTATAGAAAGCTCCTGAAGGTCCCGGAATTCTGCGCGGAGCTTTCGTCTCTCCTCTCGGAAAACCGGGAATTCCTCGACGCGGTGCCGGACTATATGGACGGATACGCCGATATGCTGGAGCGCGCGCAGGAAATGAATTTCTCCCGTTGGAAGATCCTTGACCGCGCAGTGGGCGCCAATCCCGCGGCTGTCGTGAACGAGCAGACCTACCGGGGACAGGTGGAGATCGCGAAGACGTTCTACAAGCGCCGCCTGCACTACGTCCGCACCTCGGTCTCCTCGTTCGTTCGCAAGGCGGAGGAGCAGTCACTCGCCGAAGAGGACCTGAAGAAGATCCTGCCGCAGGGAGGAACGCCGATCTTCTCCGTGCAGGAGAGCGTCACGTCTGGCAGATCCCTGAATATCTCCTCCGGTATCGGACCGCTCGATCTGTCCGGATACCGGGAGGACGGGATGATCTGCCTGACCTATCGGGTCGCGGACGCCGGGACGATCACGAGCGACTGTCAGCTGGAGCTGACGAGCAGCGGGACCTGCGACCGGGAGGAGATCAACTGGGGCCTCTCCGGCGAGGTGCTTCAGGACGGCGGTTGGCGCAGAGCGTGGTTCTCCGTCCGGGAATGCGGCTCGACCGGCGGAAAGATCAACTGGAACGCGGTGAACTATTTCCGCATCTACGTTCACGTGAACGCGGAAAATACGCTGGAGGTCGCCGACGTCCGCATCTATCACGAGGACGAGCTGAACTGAGAAGTATATTTCTCTTCCGTGACGCGGAAAAAGAAACGGATCATTTGAATCATAGTGGGATCGGCAGCCGTTCAGGCAGCCTGCCCCTGAAAAAGAACGGAGGACGATTATGATCGTATTGGGGATCGTACTGGCCGTGATCGGCATTCTTCTGCTCGCCGCGTTTCTGATCAGCAGGATCCGGTGCAGAACGGAAACGGAAGCCGAGATCGTCAGGATCATCGAAAAGAAGCAGTATTTCAGGGGCAGGACCGTCAGGGACTGCAGGCCCGTTTTCAGATACGTCGTCAACGGGAAGGAATACACGGCGAAATCGGATCATTCCACGTCCGACCCGAAGAAATACGCGGTCGGGCAGAAGATGACCGTCTATACGGACGCCGCCCGTCCGGAAAACGTACGGGACGGGAGCAACGCCGGTTATTGCATCGCCGGGATACTATTCCTTGCCGCGGGGATCTTCGTCATCGTACTGTGCTTTTTCTGATCATTCGTTTTACGCAAAAACCCGCTTTCACGGACGAAAGCGGGTTTTTTGACTTCTCGTTGACGGAAAGCGTCAGTCGCGGACGATCTCAAAGGTGAAACTGCCGTTTTTGCATTTTCCGTCCGTTTCAAGGATGACGTAGACCGTTTTCGCGGAGAATGGCTCGGTGCAGGCGTCGATCTCTTCGCCGGCTTTGGCGGTGAACAGCACCTCTTTCGCGTCTCCGCGGTCGTAGTATACGGTGACGCTTCCGGTTTCCAGCGTTCCGGTATATCTATACATCGGATCCGAAGGAAAGTCAAGCCTGCCGGGACGCGGCCTCTCCGGTTTCTATCCGCTGACGGGAGACCGGGCAGCAATTGCAGCAGAACGGGTGCCTTCTGCCGGATGAAAAAAATCCTGTTGCAAAAGCGGCGGAAGTATGTTATACTGTAACGGAATGCGGAAAATATGAAGAAAATGTAAAAACCGTGTTTTTTCCTCTTCGGGTGCAACCGGAGGCGGTATGTTTCCGTCTTATGAGTGAACGGAGAAGGGAAGACTATCACTTTTACGTCCGCTTCCGTTCCGATCCCTTTGAGAATGACAGAATACCGAAAGGAGAATTTTTTCATGGGAAATACCGTGGCGTCACCGCTGCTGGAACTGAAAAACATCGGCAAGATCTACGTGTCCGAGGGGACCGTGGCGGTCGGGATCCGCGGCGTCAGCCTTGCGTTTGACAAGGGCGAATTCGTCGCCGTTACCGGCAAATCGGGCTCCGGCAAATCCACGCTGCTCAACGTCATCAGCGGCATGGACACCTATGAGGAGGGCGAGTTCTTCGTTGAGGGGGAGCCGACCTCGCACTATCTGCAGAAGGACTGGGAGGAGTACCGCAAGCAGTACATCTCCTTCATCTTTCAGGAGTACAACATCATCGAGAGCTTCACCGTCCTGCAGAACGTCGAGCTCGCGCTGATGAACATCTCCGATCCCCGCGAGCGGAGAAAAAAGGCACTCGAACTGCTCGACCGGGTCGGTCTGACCAAATTCATCCATCACCAGGGCTCCAAGCTTTCGGGCGGGCAGAAGCAGCGGACGGTCATCGCCCGCGCGCTCGCCAAAGACAGCCCGATCATCCTCGCCGACGAGCCGACCGGCAACCTCGACAGCCAGACCTCCGCGGAGATCATCGAGCTGCTGCGCGAGGTCTCCCGCGACAAGCTGGTCATCGTCGTCACCCATAACTTCGAGCAGGTCGAGGCGTGCGCGACCCGCCATATCCGCATTTTTGACGGCGCGGTCGAATCCGACACCGTCATTTCCCGTCCCGAAAACGGATCCGGAACGGAACCCGGGGCGGAGACGGTTTCCGCGGAGGAGCCGACAGCGGAAAAAACGCGCCGGGAGATCCGGCGGGAGAACCTCCGCAACGGTCTGACCCTCGGCGGCGTGCGCTTCCGCGCCCGTCCGAAGCTCTCGGTCTTTCTCTGCGTGCTCCTGACCGTCTCGGCGCTCGCACTCGCGCTCATCACCTCGTTCATGGCGGATGCCTCCGGGCTCTTTGACAAGCCGGAGATGTTCACGCACATGAAGGGCAGGGTGGTCGTCGCGCGCACGGACGGCGGCGTGATCGGTTCCGAGGAGGCGGAAAAACTGAAAAATCAGTTCGGCGCTTCCGACGCACTCGCCTTCGACTATATGCTCGACAAGTCGGTCTATACGTCGATCCGTACGGGAGACTACTGGGATTACTATGAATTCCGGTTCAGTTATCCAGCCGAGGGCGTCTCCCTTGACGGCGGCCGTCTGCCCGCAAGACCGGACGAGGTCCTGCTTTCGGTCCCGGTCTTTATGAAGCCGACCTTCGGGGAAGGGGATTCCTTCGCTCCCACCCTTCTGAAGGATATCTTCGAGATGGCGAACTATACGGCGGTCGGCGTGCATTACTACTACGACAACACGAAGGTCCCGCTCATGTATTTCACCGAAGAGGGCTACCGCGTCGCCACGGCGATCGCCTTCTTCCGGGATCACCGCTTCTCCTTCAACGTTATGCAGAATCTGTATTATACGAATGGGGAGAACAAAGAACCCATCTACGATTACAACGGCGGCGGGGACGTGCTGCGCGTGGACTTCGGCATGGCGCCCGGTACCTACGCACTCACGTGGACCGGGACCGAAACCTTTGCAAAGGAAAACTACGATCCCGCGAAGGTGACCGCCGAGGTCACGCTGACCGGCTCGTTCCGGGACACATACTATTATTACGATTATGACTACGACTACAAAAAGTACGGGGACGTTTTCGCCGGTTCTTCCAAATACGGGCAGACCGGTGAAGTCGCCTTCGGGCTCGGCTCCTATACCTTCACGACGGAATTCAGCCCGGAAGCGGCGCTCCGGACGCAGGACGATCCCTGGTCGCTTTATCTCTACGTCGCGCCCGACGTGATGACCGACTTCCTTGTGGACGCCTATTTCGGGAAGTCCTATACGCAGGCTTCTCTCTTCTTCCCCTCGGACGCGCAGGCGAGAGGAAAGATCGAGGAGCTGCGCGAGGCGGGCTACGTCGGCGTCGTCTCGGACGAGAAGGTGGACGAGGACGTGCTGGATAAGCTGGAGCGCGTCCTGACCTTCGGTGCCAAGGCGATCGGCTGGCTGCTTTCCGTTCTCTTCCTGACCCTGTTCCTCAATCTCTGCACCGCAAAGAGCCTGAACGCAACGAAGGGCGACGTCGCCATCATGCGTTCGATGGGTATCCCGACCCCGGTCATCCGGCTGTCGGCGTACGCGCAGATGTTCTTATGCCTGGTCCCGGCGATGATCGTGACCGCCGTGACCTGCGCGGTCATCTTCACCGTGCCGAAGACCAACGGTATCTTTACCTTCCTGCACGCCCGTGACTACGTGATCCTCGGCATCCTGCTGATCCTCCTGACGGCACGTCTGTCCCGCAAGTACGTCCGCCGGATGTTCAACGAATCCGTAAAGAAAACGCTGAAAGGGGGCAATAAGGAATGAGACCGGACGAAACCGTACTGAAAATCAACCACGCGCACAAATACTATAACCGCGGCAAGTCGAACGAGCTGCACGTTATGAACGACGTCGATCTCTCCCTGCCGTCCTCCGGCATGGTCGCGATCTTCGGTCAGAGCGGCTGCGGCAAGACCACGCTGCTCAACGCCGTCGGCGGGCTGGATACGATCGCCTCCGGCTCGATCGAGCTGTTCGGTGAAAACCTTGCCTCCGATACCGATACCCTGCGCAACAAATACGTCGGCTACGTCTTCCAGAACTACAACCTGAACGTGAGCGAAACGGTCTTTGACAACGTTGCCGACGCGCTCCGCCTCTGCGGCATGACCGATCCCGCGGAACTGAGCACCCGCGTCCTCGCCGCGCTGAAAAACGTCGGGATGGACAAATTCAAGAGCCGCACGCCCGACACCCTTTCGGGCGGTCAGCAGCAGCGGGTCGCCATCGCACGCGCGCTGGTCAAGAATCCCGCGGTCCTCCTCGCCGACGAGCCGACCGGCAACCTCGACGAGGCGAACACCGTGATGATCATGGACCTGCTCAAAGAGATCTCAAAGACCCATCTCGTCCTGCTCGTCACCCACGAGGCGAACCTTGTCGATTACTACTGTGACCGCGTGATCCGCATCGTGGACGGCAGCGTGACGGAGGACCGGGAAAACGAAGGGGCGAACGGCTATATCGCCCGCGACAAGAACGATATCTACCTCGGCGAGCTGGAAAAGACCGAGGAATCGGTCTCCGGCGTCACCCTGACCTGCTACGGGAAGCCGGAGGTCCCGGTGAAGCTCCGCCTCGTCACCTCGGGCGGGCGCACCAACCTCGTCTGCGACACCCCCGACGTCCGCTTCCTCGACGAAAGTTCGGAGATCCGGCTGCGGGAG
>JAZLIW010000041.1:0-4487 GCA_045617585.1 Eubacteriales bacterium | reverse complement strand
CCCCGCACCACGGCCGCGTCCCCCCCGCAAAGGCACGGTCCGCTTCCACCGACCGCGAGCCGCGCCCGTAATCCCGTAGGGCGGGGGCTTGCTCCCGCCGCACCTCGATCGCGTATCGCTCGCAAAGGCACGGTTCGCTTTCAGCGAACCGGAGCCGCGCCCGTAATCCCGTAGGGCGGGGGCTTGCTCCCGCCGCTCTTCGTTCGCGTCCCGATTGCAAAGGCGGAGCCACGCAGGATGATAACCTCCCACCGGATCCGGTTCCTGCGCGGCTCCGGTCCGCCTGCAGCGAACCGCGCCTTATGAAGCGGGACGCGAACACGGTCCCGACTGCCGCCTTTGCCGCTTTTTTCACCTTCCCATTCTCCCCCCCGCACGAAAAAAGGAACCGTCTCTTCCGGGTCAGCCCGGGAGAGACGGCTCCGTTATGCAATTCCGTCAGTGTATCAGCCGCGCATCGCGTCGATCGCGTCGACCTGCTGGATGAACTTCTCGATCGCGGATTCGATCTTGCTCTCGGCGGAAGCGTAGGTGGAGGCGAGCTGGTTCGCCTGCTTGCCTCTGGAGCAGAGACGCAGGATCTCGGTCGCGAAGGAACCGAAGTCGCAGACCACACCGATATCGGTGGTGCGGTGCGAGAAGATGACGTCGAGCACTGCCTGGGACTCGTCGTCACGGGCGGACTTGGTCTTCAGGGTGATATCGTAGTAAGCGGACTGCAGGTCGTAGTGGGACGCGGCAGCCATCGCTTCCATGATGTAACCGACGGTGT
Organism: Eubacteriales bacterium; assembly: GCA_045617585.1. Classification (GTDB taxonomy): domain Bacteria; phylum Bacillota; class Clostridia; order Oscillospirales; family CAG-272; genus CAKRZE01. Next base: position 3,715 of record JAZLIW010000041.1, on the reverse strand, counting down.
CGATGTTCTCCTCACAGCGGAGGACGGACATCAGACCGCAGTGGTGACGGGAAACGAGCGCACGGTAATCGTCGCCCTCCGTGTAGAGCGGAGCGGGAAGCACGCCGAAGTCGAGCGTTTCCTCACCGCGCCAGCTGATGACGGAGGAGATCTGAATGTTGGTGAACAGACCCTTGTTTGCCTTGAAGCAGTCGCCGTTGGAGGTGGTGTAGCCGTTTTCGCCGCGGATCGTGGTCATCTCGTCGTACATGAAGTCGAGGAGGTCGGTCACGATGGCGTAGTTATCTTCTTCGTTGAAGCAGTATTCGGGCAGGTCGTACTGGTCCTTCTGGGTGAAGCGGCCGCCGAGGGAGAAGAAGAAGGAGATCGTGGTATCGTCGGTGGCGAGCATACCGATCAGGTCGTCGCCGGGATCGAGCTTGCCGTCACCGTTGTCGTCGTGCGCGACGGCGGAGGCGATGGAGTAGAGCTTTTCGAGCGTCCATTCGTTGTTCGCAACGAGCTCGTAGGGGTTCTCGATCTTTGCGTCTCTCGCGATCTGCTTGTTGAAGGCGAGAGCGTAGGTGTCCTGCTTGTCCTCGATGTTGATGCTGGAGGAGGCGAGGAAGAGGTGATCCGCGAAGGAAAGCTCACGGCGCAGACCCTGATCCCACCAGGGCATATCGAGATCGACGTACTGGAAGTCGTTCTGGAAGTCGAGGAAGTCGCCCTCCATCATGGGGCCGGGCGTCTCGTGCATCCGCAGATAGACGAGGTCGTAGGTGTCGGTGGAGGTGTTGACGCAGTTGCGGACGGTGTTGACCAGCTCGTTGTACGCCATGTAGTCGAACTCGAATTCGATATCGAGCTGCTCGGACAGACGGGCGTTGCGGCGATAGACCTCGGAGACGATCGGGTCACCGTCGTCGTCCTCGGCGTAGAGGTCGTTGTACTTCGGGGTCATACCGCTCAGGTCCCAGTGGACCATCGAGAAGGTGTAGCCGTCGAAGGTCATTTCGGGGAGGTTCGCCTTCAGGCGGGTCTCCTCGGGAGCCTCGGTGGCCTGATTCGGGTCGGTCGTATCCTTCGGCTCGTCCGGCTTCTCGGTGCAGGCGGCGACGGTGCCGACGAGCATGAGGAGCAGGAGCAGCGCGCTCAGGATGCGAAGCAGGCTGTTCTTTTTCATTCTGTTTCTCCGTTTCGTAAAATTTTGATCGCCCGCCGGAGCGGGCAAATATCTACAATAAATAATAGCACTTTTTACCGCTTTTGTCAAGAAGAGAGCGGTTTTTCGTCATTCAGCACAGACCGAGCAGCACCTGTTTGTTCGTTCCGTAAAAGATGTCGTCATGCCCCGCGAGCTTTTCGCACAAGCGCTCGAAGTCGTCCCATTTTCCCGAGGGGTCGAACTCGTAGGCGTGGCCCCAGATATAGAAGATCATCGGGTGCTCCTCGTCCGCGGGAGAAGCAAGGAACTGCTCCGCGAGGGAGACCATCCGGTCGAACTCCATGTGGTAGACCGTCGGCTGAAAGCGCATCAGCCGGGTCTGGGGCGCGAAGCCGTAGTTGGATACGATCGTGCGGGCGTAGCGGATCGGCGTATTTCCGGCGATCATGTCCGCCACCGCGTCGTTGTTGTTCTCCCCGCCGCAGGGGTACGCCATGCCGACGATCGGATAACCGACCAGCCCCTCCAGCTCTTTCCGGTCGTCTTCCACCTGCTTCAGCGCTTCCTCCGGGGGAAGAAGCGTCAGGTTCGGGTGCGTGACGGTGTGGACCGCGACCTCGTGCCCGCGGTAGATCTCCCCGACCTCGCTTTTTTCGACCTTGTACTGCCGGATCGTCCCGTTATTCAGCCAGTCCTTTCTGCCGAGCAGACCGGAATTGAGATTGAAGGTACCCTTCAGCCCGTATTCGTTGAAGATCCGGATCAGACGCACGTCCTGCGTCACGCCGTCGTCGTAGCTGAAGGTCAGCGCCTTGTATTTTCCGCAAAAATCCATCGTTCGTTCCTCCCGAATGTCATTGTGAATGATTTTGCTGCCTTCATTATAGCACAAATCGCTCCCGACCGCAAGGGGAAACGCCGTCTGATCCGTGATTATGTGAAAAATCGGTGCGGAAAGAAGAAAAAGCTTTGACAAATCCGTTCTTTTGTGATATAGTGTTTATAGAAACCGAATTGTGCCTTACGGCATGACAGAAAGGAATCATTCCATGAAAAACAAAACCTGGATACGTCTTTCCGGTCTGTTCCTCGCACTGCTGAGCGTCGCCGCGCTGTTCGTCGGCTGCGTGCAGGGGGAAGATCCCGCGAAGGAAACGACCCCGCCCTCGCAGGAGACCGAGGCACAGAGTGAAGAGGTCCACGCGGACCTGCCCGATCTGGATTTTGACGGCTATCTGTTCACCGTCCTGCACTGGTACGTCAGCGGCTGGGAATCCCGTATGAACGTGGATATCTACGCCGAGAGCACGACCGGTGACCCGATCAACGACGCGGTCTACCGCCGCAATACGCGTCTGACCGAAAAGTACGACTTCGAGATCGACTATTCCACGGCAGCGCATAACGAGGTCGTCAACGCGATGCGCACCGCGGTCAGCACGAACGACGACCTGTACGACCTGGTCTACGCCCGTCTGACCGACGTGACAGGCGTCGTCACCGAGGGCGACTGCCTCGACTTCGAGACCGCCTTCGAGTACGTTGACCTCGACAAGCCCTATTGGGACCAGAACATGCGCAGCGAGCTTTCCTTCGCGGAGCACAGCTACCTGATGGCGTCCTCCTATAACATCATCGACGAGGACGCGACCGCCGCGCTCGCCTTCAATAAGAAGATCGCGACCGACAACGGGATCCCGAACGTCTACGAGCTCGCCTCGAACGGCGCGTGGACCTTCGACGCGATTGAAGACATCATGCTGAACTTCGAGAGCGACGTGAACGGTGACGGCGTGCTGAAGGAGCAGGAGGACGTTTACGGCTTCCTCGGCGGCAAGGACGTCTCTCCCTCGTTCTTCTTCGGCGGCGGCGGCCGTCTGACCGTGAAGGACGACCTCGACTATCCCGAGTTCGTCTTCGCGGAGGAGGACAACATCGACGTCTTCACCCGTGTCTGCGACATCATGTACCAGCCGAACTTCCTCGATCACCACGCGATCTCCAATACGGACGACGCGTATTACCGTCAGCTCTTCATCGACGGCCACGGTCTCTTCTTCTGGATGCGTATGGACGACGCCCGTGCGATGCGCGGCGAGGAATCGATCAACTTCGGTATCCTCCCGATCCCGAAGTACGACGAGGACCAGGAAAATTATTACAGCATGATCTCCCGCCACACGACCGGCTTCATGTCCGTCCTGATCTGCGAGAGCAATCCCGACAAGGTCGGCTTCATCATGGAAGCGATGGCGGCGGCATCCTACTACGATCTGACCGACGCGTACTACACGGTCACCCTGAAGGGCAAGAGCGCCCGTGACGACGAGTCGCAGGAAATGCTCGACCTCATCTTCTCGCACCGTATGGTCGATATCGGCGATATCATGGACTTCGGCGGCTTCACCTCCGTCCTCCTGAGCTACCCGACGAACAACCACGGCAAGTACAATATCGTCTCCTCCTACGCGAGCGTCGAAAATAAGATCGACACCGATATCAACGACTTCATCGAAGCGATTGATAAGCTCGGCTGATCCGCACCCATTCACCCGCGCCGGAAGGCTC
>JAZLIW010000040.1:0-2552 GCA_045617585.1 Eubacteriales bacterium | reverse complement strand
GTCAACGTACTCGAGTTTCGCATGGCACAGATCGGGGACCTTTTTTTCGTCATAGTCAACGTATCCGTGTTTCTGCCACGGATACCGTTTTTTCTTTTCCCGGTACCATAAAACGGTATCGTCGTGCAGATGAAACCGGATCACAAGAGACTTCCGCTCGGGAAACAGATCGCGGGTTTCGTCATCCGCAAAGAAAAACGTAAGCTCCTCCGGCGTACACCGCACCTCTCTGACAGTAAAATCGTGAGGCACGAACAGCCTGTCGGAAAAAGGGGTTCCTTCAAGGGAAATTGTTTCTTTCATTTGTGCTTTATTCCTTTCTTTCATTTGTGCTTCATCCCGCCTCCGTTATCGAACCCTTCCAAAACGGACGCAATTCCGTCATCGCGATCGTATAATACGGCTCAAAATCAGCAAAAAGCCCGTTCTCTGCCAGCATATCAATGATGCCGCGCAGCTCCCCTTCGTCGTCATGGTCGTTCCGTAACAGGAAATGCGTTGCCGGTCGGTCACGTTTTTCGATCACGAGCGAGAACAGCCTCCCCTGATACCGGAGCAGGTGCTTGTTCATCATTCTGCCGTCGGGGAACGTGACGTTGGCATGGAGAAAAGCGTCCTCCCTTTCTCCTTTGTCCCAATCAATGAGCGAAACCTGCGGGAAACAGGGGAGTACCCCCTCTTCCGCCGCCTCTTTCACGGCTGCGACCACGGCGTCGTCAGAACATTCCGGCACAAGGATCTCCCCGGAGCAAAGGAACGCGCAGTATCCGTGATCCTTCGTCCTCTCCATCTCGTTTTGAATCTCATTGAAATGGCGCTCCGTGCTGACGATATCCACTTCGTAATACTGTCCGTTGAAAAACACACAGCACCGGGCATATCCTTTCATGATACGGATTTCTTCATCGTTTTTTTCAATGCCCATCATAAAAATTTCCATAATCATTCCTCATATGAATACCCTCGGCTGCCTCCAAAAGGACGGTTTTGTCCCCTGGCGTCAGCCGTGAATTGTGCGGTATTGCCTTAACCATTCCGGTGTTTCTCGTCTTCGCATCTCTGAAAACTCATCATTTCTCAATGATGCAATGGAAGTCATAGATTGCTGTTTCAGCCGTAGACCATGTTTTTACGAATTCATCGATCTTAGTCGTGTACGTTGTATTTTCTCCACCGCCATATCCGTGAACGCTTTCCGTCACCAATTCGATACCGGTAACGAGTTCCAAAGAAAGAATATCCCCCAAAAAACGTTCCAAATCCGGCAGTCGGCTTTTTTCTGCATGGATGAACCCGTGCTGCCCTATCCAAACATTCCCAATCATATCAAAGCACTCATCACTCAACGGATCATCCGTAATCTCAAAAGCCAGCGCGTGACGTGTTCCAGGTCCAAGGCAGCAATCGGACAGATCAATTTTTTTGCGCCGAAGTTCATATTGATCCCAAGGCGAATTCGATTCAAATTTTACGCCGAAGCGGTACGGTATTGATTTTTGAATTACGTCAAATGCTTTATTGATCAATTCTTCTTCTGTCAGGATCCGGGAAAAAACGATTTTTCCGTATATATACATATTTGACATAAAATTTCCCTCATAATCTAATCTGATTTATTTGTTCTATTTCATTCAAACCGTTCCGGTGTTTCCCGTCTTCTCATTTTTCAAGATAGTCCTTTTTTATTATTCGGGGATCATCCGGTAATCGGATCCGTTCAAGCCTTGACGGAACACCGGCTCGGAATCCGGGTCAAATACCGCTTTCTCAAACACCTCAAAGTGCTTTTCCGCGTCGTGACAGTAAATATGGAGGATCGCCATACCGTTGACCGCGGAATGATGAAGCAAAACCGCGCCGCTCACTTCTTCCGCGATCGCGGAGAACGCCTCGGACGCTTCGCCGGGATTTTCAAAATTACAGTTCTTTTCCGCGAGGATCCCGTAGATCCGTCCGATCCGACCGGGATCGCCGTCCGGAAGATACAACGCGGCGTTCGGGATCTCGCCCTCCCATTTTGCCGCCTCCGTCAGACAGTAGAAAACCGTACTCTTCCCCGCCGCGTATTTTCTCACGTCCGGGAACCGCTTTTTCAGTTTGTATTCATAGACGGGAGTGCAATATCGGTCGGGAACGACCTTATGAAACAGGAAATATTGTTCAAGGCGATCCAGCCCGAAACGCTCCCGCGCCAGCGTATCGAAGCATTCCGGCGTCGTCGGCCAAAAGGTTTCATCCCGGTCCAACGTGATCAGCGCATCCGCGGAAAGGCGGATCCGGTTCCCGATACACGCGGCGGGATGGTACCTATACAGAACGTGAAACATTTCATTTCTCCTTCTCGAGGATCACAGCGTCCGTGATCTCGTCAGGCCACCGGTCCTCTCCGTAGCAAAAGCCTTCCAGACAGGTAATCAGCCCCTCTTTGACCCACAGAATATAATCGCTGCCGTATTTCAGCCCGTTCAGATTCCATTGACGTTTTCCGAGGATCAGATCGGGTGAGCCGTCGATCCGACAGCTCTTTTCGGCTATTTCATAATCGGTGAAAA